>JASLBT010000372.1 GCA_030146445.1 Segetibacter sp.
CGAGGTGGTTGTACTGTCGGCCTCCGGCTGTTCACGCGCGTGATTTCGGAATTCCAGCTCAGCCTGTAATGACCCTTATCAATAAACCTAATCAATTCATGCGAACGTATTATCCTCCTGTTGGCTTTCATTTCAGGGTGAACTTTTTTGGCATCGGCAAAGATTCGGATATGCAGTTCCAGGAAGTTGCCGGGTTAACGGCTGAACTGTCTACTGAAGAGTTGGCCGTAGGTGGGGAAAACAAATTTACCTACCGGTTGCCAACCCGTTCGAAGTACAGCAACCTCGTTCTTAAGCGCGGAATGCTCACCGACTCGGGATTGATCGAGTGGATCAGAAATGCGATAGAAAATTTTGAATTTAAACCGGTTGACATGAGCGTTGATCTGCTTGATGAAAACCACGAGGTGCTCAGTACATGGAACTTCGTGCAGGCATATCCCGTCAAGTGGGTGATCTCAGATTTCAAGGCTCTCGAAAATTCTTTTGTAGTCGAAACTATAGAATTGTCGTACCAATATTTTAAAAGAAACAGCGATGCCGGTACAAATAAATGAATTGATCATAAGGGCGAATGTTGTGGAAGAACAAAACGCGGGTCCGGTGGAGAAAACCGGCACATCTGGTGATGTTAACAAGGAAGAAATCATCCGGGAGTGCGTAGCACATGTACTCGACGTCATCAATAAAAAAATGG
The DNA here is from genome assembly GCA_030146445.1 of Segetibacter sp. Lineage (GTDB taxonomy): Bacteria > Bacteroidota > Bacteroidia > Chitinophagales > Chitinophagaceae > Segetibacter. Next base: position 698 of record JASLBT010000372.1, read on the forward strand.
AAAGATAATGCCCGAAGATAACCTAAGAATTGTTGCTTATGACAAGCCGGAAGGTAGCAAAACGCAAAATGAAATCGACAGCTTCACGGTCACGTTTAATCCGGCAACATTTAGCGTAAACAACAAAATAGATTTTAAGGAACCTGGTGCCAAGGGGCAGGCTGGAGGTGACCCGCAGTTTGACAAAATTCCGGCACTTGAATTTTCGATAGAGTTTGTTATCGATGGTACGGGTGTTACCATCAACAGGCTGCCTGAGTCGGCACAAAAAGACTTTGTGAGGGACCAGGTGAAAAAACTGAGGAAGGTGACAGGAAGCCAGATTAACGGCGATATCCATCGTCCAAACTATCTTGGCTTGCTATGGGGTACTTTTTATATCGAATGCGTACTAACGGCACTGAACATCACCTATAACCTTTTCAAGCAGGACGGAACGCCTTTGCGTGCAAAAGTAAACTGCAGTTTCAAAGAAAGAATAGGACCCGGAAAAGATGGGCGGGCGTCGAGGTTGGAGTCACCTGATCTTACTAAGCATAAAACGATCAGGGACGGGGATATTCTGCCATTGATTGCCAAACAGAATTACAACAGTTCGAAGTACTATCTACAGCTCGCACGGGCAAACAAGCTAAAAAATTTCCGTAGCCTCGTTCCAGGTAAGAAATTAATAATACCCCCAATGTCCGATAACGATGAGTAACGACAGTACAGCATTAGCATCCAGAACGAAACCTACTGATGTTGTTACCATTAAGATCCTTTTGAATGGAACGGCCATTAGTGGAGAATATAAGGTTACCGGCCTCGATGTTACGTATGGCTTTAATAAGATATCCGGCGCCCGAATTTCTATTGCAGACGGGGACCCGGCAAAACAGGATTTTGCCATCAGCAGTAATGAAGATGCACTAAAGCCGGGGACTGATATCGAGATTTCGCTGGGTTATCATGCAAACACTACGACCGTCTTCAAAGGTATGATTATCAGGCATGCGATTAAGTCAGGAAAAAACAAGCCTTCTCTATTGATCATTGAGGCAAAGGATAAAGCAGTAAAACTTGCCCTCGCAAGAAATAACCGTTGTTTCGCGGGCATGACCGACACCGATATTGTAAAGGCGGTAGTTGGCAAGTCTGCGTATAAAGGTCGCCTTGAAATGGAAGCGACCCCGTTAAGTCATAAGGAAATGGTACAATACAATGCCCTTGATTGGGATTTCATTGTTTGCCGGGCAGAAATGAACGGAATGCTGGTGCTGGCTGCGGAGAACAAGCTGGTGATAAAGCCACCTGATACAAACCAGGCACCCATAAAAGAACTTACCTATGGTATTGACATCATCGAATTCGAAAGTGAGATTGACGCCATTTCACAGGTTGGCCATGTAAAAAGCCAGTCGTGGAATTATAAGGATCAGAAAATTGAGGAGTCAGCTGAGGCGACAATAAGTTTTAAGGAAAACGGCAACCTCCAGGGACAATCCTTTGCAGACACGCTGGGTATAAACCAGTACCACCTGGTGCACCCGGGCAACTTAAATAACGCGGAGTTAAAATCCTGGAGTGAATCGACGCTCCTTAAAAGCAGGCTTGCAAAAAGTATCGGTCATATCAAAGTTCAGGGTACAACCGAGATGTCGCCCGGTAAAGTGATCCGGTTAAACGGCTTCAGCAAGCGTTTCAACGGGAACGTTCTGGTTACTGCGATAACACACAGCTACTATAATTCTGTTTGGGAAACTAATGTTCAGTTTGGACTGCCTTCGAAGTTCTTTTTCAAACATGAAGAAATTATCGAAAAACCCGCTTCCGGGCTTGTCCCGGGCGTAAACGGCCTACAGATCGGTGTTGTAATGCAGTTGGAGTCTGACCCGGAACAGCAGGACAGGGTGAAAGTTCGCTTACCGATGGTAGATGCAAACGAGGGCTTGTGGGCGAGGGTTGCGAGTCTTGATGCAGGTAAAGACAGGGGCTCGTTTTTCAGGCCGGAAATAAACGACGAGGTGATTATCGGCTTTTTGAATGATGATCCGCGGTTTCCGATAATTCTGGGTATGGTGAATAGTAGCTCCAATCCTGCCCCGTTGAAGGGCAGTGATGCTAACCATGAAAAAGGATTTGTAACCCGCAGCAAGATGAAGTTCGTTTTCAATGATGAAAAGAAAAGCCTGACGATTGATACGCCGAAAGGGAAAAAGGTTGAGATCAACGATGATGGTGATGTACTGGTTTTTTCGGATGAACACAATAACAAAATCACGCTCGATGCAAAAGGTATCACGCTTGAAAGTGGAAAGGATGTTACCATTAAAGCTGCTGCCGGAAACATCAGCATGAGTGGTATTAACGTGGAAACAAAGGCAAGTGCAAAGTACAGTGCAGAGGGAAGTGCAACCGCATCGCTTCAGAGTTCAGGACCAACGGTCGTCAAGGGTGCAATTGTGAATATCAATTAAACAAACAGGCATGCCGGTAAAAACCGTTCTGTTTCACTAGAAATGAAACGACAAAGCACCATCCTGTTTTCCGCCGGGACCTTTCAGCAGCGGCACAAATTGACCAGAAATACTTCCTTTCGTTAATTCGATATTGTTTCCATAGAAACTTTTGTTGACGAGCTGAAGAATTTTAATTCACCATCGTTGCAGCCTGCCCCGGACTCGGTGGCTGGTCCTCTTGTGCCGGAACAGTCCTTTTGCCGATTATTATCGAAGTAGCTTAACTAAACGACATCCATCGTTAACTACGAGAAATACTTAAAAAGCCGAGGGATGGAACTGCAGTACAAGGGAGTGACACAACGATGCTGAATAGCCTTCCGTCGGCTGGCCCCCCAAAAAAACAACATACTAACAGGTAGGATACTAATTATAAGCAATGCCCTTTGCCGCAAGGATTACCGACATGCATGTGTGCCCTATGGTGACTGGCTTAGTGCCCCACGTAGGCGGGCCGATATTGCCACCCGGCAATGTAACCGTGCTGATTGGCGGCCTACCTGCCGCCACAGTCGGTGACATGTGTTTATGCACCGGTCCGCCGGATAGCATTGTGAAAGGCTCGGCAACTGTACTCATAAATAAAAAGCCCGCTGCAAGAATGGGGGATATGACTGCTCACGGCGGTACAATCGTGCTTGGATTTTTTACGGTAAATATCGGAGGTTGATATGGATGAATTTGCTGATGATTTTGTTGGTCGCGGCTGGAAGTTCCCGGTTGAGTTTAAGAAAAGCCTCAACACCGTGGAAATGTTGACGGGCGAAGCTGATATTAAGAACAGCCTCGATGTTCTCTTTGCAACGAATGTGGGAGAGCGGATCATGCATTCGAGCTACGGCACTGCTTTGAACACCTTCTTATTTACGCCTGTAAACAGGAGTACACTTACCTATATGGAAGCGATTGTGGCAGACGAGATATTATTTAATGAACCCCGTATTGTCCTGGAGAGCATCCGGATCCAGTTTTCTGAACAGGATCCTGGTCAACTGAATATCGTTATAAACTATAAGGTCACCGCAACGAACAACAGGTACAACTATGTGTATCCATTTTACCTGCGCGAAGCCACCAACCTGGAGCGATAAAGATGATCAATGATTATTGATCGCGATTATAAATCAAGAGCAATGGAAACTAACCTGACAGACCTGGGAACGATATTCAAACAGGAAGGAACATCGAGGTTCGAAAGGTATACACCGGAGTTAAACCCCCAAAATGTTTCTGTTGACAACCGTAAACTTGAGGACTTTATCGTTTATGCACAACGTTACGCAAAAAATCTGCGGTTTGTTAATACCGAAGAAAACGATCCCCCGCAGGATGAAACCTGGGAGTCATTTTTTAAAGATGACATCGTTCTGCTGATTGCTAACATAGCTACCAGGAGGGTGGCGGATCAAAAAGTAACCTATGATCACCTGTCGGCTAAATTCCTCGAAAGCACTTCGGTTGATCACTTCCGCGATCTCGCAGAATTCGTACTATCAGGCTTTCAACGTTTGAATAGCTGGTACTATGGCTCACCGCCTGAGAGTAGTCTGAACCAGGACATCCGGCTTTATATAAATTCTTATCTAAAGAAGGAATTGCAGGCATTGAAGGAGATCATCTTATACACGCACCAACTTCAAAACAGCGCGTATACCTCGGATGATTTTTATCTCGACCTGTTCGACAACAGTCATCTGCCTGAAATATCCGCGAGGCTGACGAAATACAAAAACAAAGATGGTAGCCGGGACGAGCAATTGCGTTCGGAGGTTTTGCTTTCCATTGAAAGGGTTATAACAAGAGATAACGTATGGGCTTTAACCGACAAACATCATCCTTCTGTTCGTGAACACATTTTTGCAGGCGCCGACCCCGCCGGTAAGCTGCTAAATGCATCCATAAGACTGAACGCGATCTTTGAAACGGTTTTCTATGCGACAGAAACAATAACGAGTTCCTGTCAGCAGTACTTTGAGGATACCATCAACAACAAAAATGATCATGCGCCGCACGTCGCTTTCCTTGTAACCTTTATCAAGCTGTTTGGATATGTACAGGGATCATTGAATGAGCTTCCTGCTAAACACCTCGACTTCTATTATGAGCAGGTTTTAAGGGTTAAAAAAAAGGAGGCTGTTCCTGACCAGGTCTTTGTTGTTTTCGAGCTGGCTAAAGGTTTTGCGAGCGGGGAGATCAAAAAGGGCTCGGCTTTAGCAGGAGGAAAAGACAACAAAGGAGTGGATCTGGCGTATGCCCTTGACAAGGATATCGTGATAAATAAGGCGAAGATCCATACCGTTAGCACCATATATATCGAAAAGGATACCGCGGAAACTCCATTGACTTATAACTACTATCACCAGATTTTATTTTCAGAAGGTGCACCCACCGATCCTGATGGTGCCACGCCATCATCCCATAAGTTGTTTGGCGCACCCAGAGCGGACAATGTCGGCGAGATCGGATTTGCCATCGCTTCCACCCAATTTTACCTTGCAAAGGGCGAAAGAGGGGTGACAGTATCGTTTGAGCTGGAGGACGACGTAACAGAGACGCAGTTTGACCCTGGCATCCTAAAGCTGATCCTAACAGGTGAAAAGGGTTGGTTAAGCAGTGATGAAGAGAAAAACAGCATCGCTATCATCTCGCTGAATAAGACGGGTGAAAAAACAATCGAGCTGCAGTTTGTAATATCTATTCTGCAGAGTCAGAATATTGTAGCGTTCAATCCTGAAATCCATACCGGTGCATTCAATACCAGCTTCCCTGTATTACAATGTATCCTGAAATACCCGGTTCAGGGTAGCCGCGGATTGGAAAAAGATGATTGGAAGAAGAAGATCGTCCAGCTTAATGTACTCCAGCGATTGCGGATAACTAAAACATCTGTTTCTGTGCAGGTTGGGAACATAGCCTCGGGGGTTAGTTTCAACGGTGTTACTGATCTGCTCCTTGAAAACCAGGAATCTGTTCTTGATCCCAAAAAGCCGTTTTATCCCTTTACGCCTTTACCCAAGGTTGGATCCACGTTTTATATCGGCTGTAAAGACATGTTTTATAAGCCAATTGACAAGCTTTCCGTTAACATTGAATGGATGTTACCGGACAATTTCGGTTCGCATTACCAAAGCTACCTGCCCCCTTACGACACCAACAAATACGTGGCTTCATTAAGCCAACTGAAGAATAGGTATTGGCAGAAAATCAAGGATGTATCGATCATTGACGTTGATACAAAAGATCCGGCTTTCAAATTAATTAAGGTAGAAATTGGAAAGGAGCAAACGAATGCCGCGGTTGATTACCCCGCTGAAGTGCCGGCTTACGACAATACCAAAAAAGACGGTACCCTGCAATTGAAGTTGAACTACCCGGACTTCGGACACGCAATATACCCTCAACTAATCACATCCGCTGTGATGGAAAAGGCGTCGTCTAAATCGTCTTCTGTTGACTTTTATAAGATAGTAAAAAAAGAACTCAGGGACTCGACCATATCTATAAAGCTTCCCGACGACGTAAGGGAACGGAATGGTTCGCTTAAGGTGGTTGTCTATGATATCCTCGAGCGGGTGAACAACGATGCCCAGGCAAGAACAATGCTTATAAACGGCCTCGGCAAGCTCATTCGAAAGGTGAATGGCAGTAACGTGACCTTCAGAAAAGGCAACGCCGTGCCCCAGGAGGAAACAGGAATCGAAACCACCAATTCTACCCTGGTGAACGACGACAACATCATTGAACGTTTTCTTGGTTTGCTAAAGCGAATAAAGGTCATTTCAAAAGATGTGCACCACGATAAAGACAGGGAGACCGCATCGGATATTGTTGACGATGTAAAAGACAGGATCAATTCACATGCAGATTTCATCATGCCTTCGGACCGTGAAATGATCTCCGTAATCAGCAACGAAACCAATTCTGCTATAAACAAAACAGTGATAAATGTAGTTGATGAGCTACTGGAGAATCGAAAAAATACGAATACTCCACCTGGTCCGGATGTAGTTTCAAGAATTTTGAAAAAAGAGATTGACGAGGCTAATGAGGTGATTAACGATATGATTGCTAAAAAGATCGCCATCATTTTATCTGCAAATGAGGTGCCGCGGCCGCCTTATACTCCGGTTATAAACAATATCTCGGTCAGTTATAC
>JASLBT010000386.1 GCA_030146445.1 Segetibacter sp.
TGTACGTGGAGAAGCCATTCGCTTTATCCGAACACGAGCACCTGCAAACAAGCTCGCTGTTTAAGCCTTACCAACTCGCAATCGGTTTTCAAAGACGCACTTATAAAATTGTTTACCAGCTCAGGCAACTTGTTCAAAGCAGCGTTTTTGGTAAATTGAAAAGCATAGCGTTTACCCAGGGCTATTTTTCCTTAAAGGGTGGAGGAGGCTACCTGAGCGACGCAAAACTGGCGGGTGGGGGCGTTATTATTGAAAGTGCGATACACTCGTTCGACCAGATGTTGCAAATTACCAGTGCCTCGGATGTTGACGTTTTAAACGTAGAATACCTTCAAAAAAATGGCATCGACTACGACTCAGCCAGTAGTTCAATGCTCACTACCCCTTCTGGGCCTGTGCACGTGGTTTCAAGTGTTTCCACCCTGCGTAACCTTAAAAATGGGGTGACATTCGCTTTTGAGAATGCCACTGTAGAGTGTCGCTTTTCAGCCGACTCCGATTTACGCGTTTATTCGAACGCCGGCAAGCAGCTTTCTTTCGACATAGAAGCACTGATCACTAACGACAATAATATTGCAACGACTGTCGGTGCATCTTTCTACTTCTTCTGGAAGAAATTTTTGGAAGCAATCGACCAGGAGAAAGCAAATTATACTTCGGCACCGGAGAGTTTACTTACCACCAAATGGATGGAAAAAATTTATGGAAAGATCAAATAAAGAAAAGTTACGTATAGCCATATTTGCCGCCAGCAGCCAGGTTGGGAGTTCGATTGCCTTTTACCTCAAACACTTCACCAGCCACGAACCGGTTTGTTTTATACGGTCAAAATACAGCGCCATATTTTTCGAAATGGCAGGTATTACCACCATTTCAGCTGATATCAACAACGGTGCAGTACTAAAAGAACACCTGAAAGATGTTGACGGGGTGCTCGATTTTAGCTTTCCCTCGGGGCAAATCTTTGAAATACCAGCACTAATTGAAAAGAATTTCGAAGGCATAATCAGTAATATGCCGGCGGGAGTTCCGTTTTTTCACATGAGCAGTATTATGGCTTACGGTATGCCATCCGAGGAGAAGAATCTTCGCGCGTATTCGTTGCCACGGGCGTCTTACGGCTATATCAAACGGAATGCTGAACAAAAAGCCCTTGCCGTGGGTGCCAAACATGGGGTGCCGATTTTCAACTATCGTTTAGGGCAGGTACATGGATTCCTTCAATCGGTAAGTGAGTCGTTCAGGGAAAAACTCTATGCTGAACCAATTGCCTACCTGGATGGTAATCCTTCAGACCTCACCAATACGATATTTATTCCCAATCTTGCCGACGCCATCATAAATTCGGTCAGGGGGGAGATGAAACCGGGACTTTATACCCTCGTTGCTTCCCCGCAATGGACATTGAAAGAACTTTACGACTATTACCTTGATTGGTACCAACTCGATACTGTGTTGGAGTTCAAACCGCAAGCCGGGGGGCACCAGGTGCCGTTTGTTGCAAAAGCTTTCAGCCAACTTAAGAAGTATCGTCCACTGATAGAAACTTACCTGCTGCTAAAAATGCCTGAAACTTCAGTGAAAATCAAGGGCCGGTTTAGAAAAAGCGAGATTGCTAACCAGGTTTCCGGTGAAAGCATTAAGTACGTTGACTTTAACCTGCTCGGAACACCGACTACCGATGTTCCAAAAGGAATAAACAGTAGTGTAGAAAACGTGAAACGGGTCGAACGAGGCATGCAGGATCTTTATCTTTCCATGCTGCGGGAGCGGGTCATCAAAGCCTAGCTCACATCATCTTCGACCGGACCCGGGAAGTCAACACCTATTAAGCAACTTTTGTGGTAAGCCCCCGGGCCGGACTGATGCCTGCGTTTTCACGCGGGAATTAGGTGTTTCTGGCTTATACCATTCCTACAATCCTGAACGTTAATACATAGAGGGTCGTTGTTACGGGTGTGGTATTGTCTTAAAGCGCTGTTAAGTAATGCCGGGATGAACACCATGGTACAAGAGTGCGACGCAACGGCTGCTACATAGTACTACCTTTGCCGGGTTCAAAAAAAATCTAACTGCAGGATGGCTCCAGGGTATGTGTGGTGATACGAGTTAAATAACGCCCTTTTAGTTGCACTTGTTTTAATTATCCAGGAAAAATGACACCGGACTTATCAGTAATAATACCCACTTACAAAAGAACGGACAGCCTTGAAAGGCTGCTGGATCATTTGTCGGCTCAGCAAGGAGCAACCATCGAGGTTATTGTGGTGGACCAAAATTCGCCCGGATACTTCAGCGGATCGCTGTTGCAAAAACTTCAGAAGCTGGTTTGGGTGAAGCAACCTGTTCCAAATGCGTCTGTCGCAAGAAATAACGGGTTTGCAAGCTCAACTGCACCATATGTGTTGTTTGTTGACGACGACCTGGTTCCGCAACCCGGTTTTTGCGCCGAAGGGTTAGCCATTTTCGAAAGCTATAAAGACATAAAATGCTTTGTTCCACTGGTTTATTCGCATCTCGGTAAAGATCTCGCACTCCAATCGGGCAAAGATAAGTTTACGGAAGAACATGCTTCCGGCGCCGGCATTTTTGGGATAACCGAAACCATAAGTGCATGTATATTTTTCGAACGATCATATTATCAGCAGTCCGGCGGTTTTGATGAGCTTCTCTTTGAGTTTGCCAAAACCTCGGAAGACCAGGAATTTTTCTTGCGCATGCGAAATAATGGCTTGAAGCTTTGGTTGGTTCCTTCAATTGAGATCTTTCACGACGAAAAAGTAGGCGGTGGTTGTGAGCTACGTACCGCCGGTTATTGGAACACCCGTACCAAATGCATGAGAGCAATTGCGCTGCGGCACCGGATACACAAAGCCCGGCCTGGCAGGCTGTCGTTTTTTGATTTGCTGCAATTGTCGCGTTCATCTTTTTTGAACAAAAGGGGTATTACGTCGGGACTTGGTAATCTTGTCTCCGAAATGCGGCTGATGAATAAAAGCATCAATGAAAGCCGCTCTTTTTTTGAGGCAAACCGTGACGTTTATACCTCGGGGAAGACAGATTTTCTTCGGAACTATGCTTTACGAAAACAGCAGGTTATTAATTATTAGC
>JASLBT010000405.1 GCA_030146445.1 Segetibacter sp.
GCAATTGCCCCCCTCAACGACTTACCGGTTACCTGCCGGTTGATCTCTACCCTTTTTGCATTGGGCAAACTGTACCATGCCTGTTGAAACAGCTCCTTATCGCGGCGCATTAAACTATTAGCAGCAGAAAACAACGAAGGCGTCATTGTCGCGACAAAGGCCATGGTTCGGCGCGAATGGAGCGAATCAACTGGCAGCCTTTTTACATACACATCCAGCAAACTGTCGGTGTTCCATCCAAAGCTTTGTCGTCGTGTAAGGTTTACTTCCATTGCAACGATGTTTTGCGGGTTAGCGTTCCATTCTGCGTCCAGTTCTTTTAACGTAACCCGCCCTTCCGTTTGCTTTGAATATGCTTTTTCAAGTTCAGCCAGGTAATCGCCCGGCCTTGAACTGGTTCTTGCATAATGGCTCAGCAATTCGCTATCCAGCGAAATAAAAAAGGTACCCAACTGACTTGAGGGATTATACTTTTTTAGGAATTCAACCCTGTCAGGACTGTTGATCCGGATCTTAACAGGAATACATTTTTCGGTTACTGCTTCGGCCAGGGACTTTGATGCAAAAGCTAAGTCCGCTGTCTCATTGCAGCGTTCGCACGAACTTGATTCAAATTGTGCAAACACCATCTTGCCTGCTTCTGCCGCTCCCCGTATCGCCTCTTGTAAACTGATGTCGCGAAATGGCATCACCGGAGGCCCGGGTGAAACTGGTCTATAGTTAAACGTATCTTTTTGAACCCGGAAGGTGATCTGTTGAGTTGCATTGTAGGCGACCGGTTTACCGTCTTGTACGGCTGGTATCCATTTTGGCCCGTTCCGGATCACCCTCACCGCTTCTGGTCCGCAGCTTTTGCAAAGTTCAGGCGTTAGTACAGGATTTACATTGGTAACGTTCCCTTCTTTATCCACGATGAACTGAACCCTGACCAGGTAATTACCAACAGGAGCTTTATCGGCGCTGGCCACACCTGCATTTAAGTTTCGCTGCAAATACGTTATCCAACCGGAGGTTCCGCCAGGAAATTGTGCTTTTCTTTCATCCTGCGACTGGCTGGTGAGGCCTACTGGCTTTACCCCTGAAGATTGAGCTTCAGTTGCAATGGAACTTATAGCAGCAAGGAAAAACAGGTAGAACTTTTTCATTCCGGCAGTCGGTTGATTGGAATTAAATGTAATCAATTAATCAAATAAGTATAGATGAATTGGACGTGGCTAACGGAAGCAGGTACAAAGACTCAGTAGGCACCGCCCGCTGTCTCCCCGACGGCAAGTACTATCAGCCAGGCATGTTTTGGGACTACAAGGCACAATCCGGTCTCCCGGAACCGCACGACCCGGCTGATCAGTTGCTCCGGGAATTTTGCCTACACAGTAGTAGCTTCATGGCGCCTGAAAAGAATTTACAAGTGGTATTTGCGTCTAAACCATCCTGATGAAAGGACGTTAACATTAAAATGTCGTAAATAATTGATAAACTGTGGTTTTTGAGATAATTTCTTTAGTAACTTTTCGCCGTATTGTTTTCTGCTTCAGCCTGCTGTTAAGGATTGTAACAGTATTGATCAGGTAGATGTATCCGATACACCAATTAACCTGTTGTTGCTACAAAAACTATTTGGGGCTGACCCCATCTCATTCGACTCCCTTCATACTATTGAAGCGAATGCTCCCAACATTATTGTTTGGGCAGCTCCCGTCATGTTCTTTTTTGTATTACTCGAATGGTTTGTCGCTTACCGGCAAAACCGTCACATCTATGACAAAAAAGAAAGCTTTGGATCCATATGTGTTGGCATCGGAAACGTGCTCATCAACCTGTTGATAAAGGTGACCATGTTCACCTTTGTGATATGGGTCTACAACGCCCTTCCATGGCGTATGTCACTCAATTGGTGGACGCTCATCCCATGTTACCTCATTTTCGACCTCTGTAGTTACTGGTCGCACCGGATATCTCACATTCAAAGGTTTTGGTGGGCGACCCATGTTGTGCACCACAGCGCCGAGCACTATAATCTCACCGTTTCGTTCCGGTTAAGCTGGGTACAGCACCTAAAGCTGATCTTTTTTCTCCCGGTGGCCTTTCTCGGATTTCACCCGATCGTATTTTTTGTCGTAAACCAGATTGCGGTTCTTTTCCAGTTTTGGGTGCATACCGAATACATCCGTAAGCTTCATCCTGCGATAGAGTACATCATTGCCACGCCGTCGAACCACCGCGTGCACCATGGTTCACAGGAAAAGTATATCAATAAGAACTATGGCGCCACATTCATCTTCTGGGACCGGCTGTTTGGCACGTACCAAAAGGAAGAAGAGCAGGTGCATTATGGCATAACCACCAACATAAAGAACAAAGCAAACCCGCTTACGATCAATTTTCACGAGTATGTCGACATGTGGAATGATTGGAAAAGCGCAAAAGGCTTCAAGCAAAAGTGGTTTTACATATTTGGTAATCCTATTGACGTTGCACGTGCAAAACAGGCCCAGGAGCGGCAAGAACCAATTATGAAGGATGAAGCCCGATCTTTGAATCAAATTCGGGTTCATTAAGGTAGTTTCTTTTGAACCCAGCCAGAGGAATGCTATGGAGCACCGTTGCCCGCCCGCTGCGCAGTCGGACGGGCGTCGCACTCTTGTACGGCACAGTTCTCTTGAACCATGTACTTTCACCAGGATAATAACGAACGACGTTGAAGTAAGAACGGGTGGCAAGACGGCACCCTACAATAAAGCCCGTTGAAGACCCTTGGTAAAGACAGACCTTCGCAAAGCTTAAGACTCGTTCCGTTCAGGCTAATTGATTCTTTCCCGATCAGCAATCCTTTAAAAGCCTGGCCACTTTCAACAGCTGAATGATGCTGTTACACATCTGTTCGTGCTCCCAACTTCATGGCGAGTCTCTTACTATACGGCATACTTCTATTCGCTCCCGTTTAGATCTCCGATCATTTTCCTGTAAACAAGAGATAACTTATCGTCCCGGCAGATTCAGCCGACCCCGGCAGAAAACCTTGAAGAATCGACCATGAAGTCTGTTGTCAGGAATAACAGCGCAGCAGTATAAGGCCGGGACAATCGGGCTAGTACCATTTATGCTTTCAACAACACCAAATACATCCTACTTCTTCTGAGAAAGGCTCCTCATCCAGTCGATACACAGCGTGGTCCAGTTTTCCAGATTACCGCGACCGATAGCTAATCCGAAGCCATGCCCACCGTTCGGGTAAACATGTAATTCGCCAGTCACCCCTTTGTCTTTCATCGCCTGGAAGAAAAGCAGGCTATTCTCTACGGGCACACCCTTGTCGTCCATCGCATGAACCAAAAACGTGGGCGGTGTTTCCTTTTTAACCTGTAGCTCGCTGGAGTATTTCGTTGCGAGGTCAGCTGCCGGTGTTGCGCCGATCAGGCGGTTACGTGAGCCCTGGTGCATGATTGGCTTGCTCATGGATATTACCGGGTATACCAATATTCCGAAGTCCGGTCTCGAGCTTTGCTGTTCGACAGAGTCTTTGGAATCCCTATCGCCTTCGTCGAATTGGGTTAACAGTGTTGATGCAAGATGCCCACCAGCGGAAAATCCCATGATGCCTATGCGATCCTTTTCAATGTTCCATTTGCCTGCATTGGCCCGGACCAGCCGCAATGCCCGTTTGGCGTCGAGTAAAGGTGAAAGATGCTGGGTGATACTGCTTTTGGCATCTGGCAGGCGGTACTTTAATACAAAAGCCGCCACCCCTTTAGAATTCAGCAGTTTGGCCACTTCGGTGCCTTCCCATTCATAGGCGAGTATCGAATATCCCCCACCCGGACAAATTACCACGGCCTGTCCTGTCGCATTCCGTTTAGGCGGCAGGTACACCGCGATATCGGGTGTTTGAACCAGGGAGATACGGAGTATATCTGTGGACTCTCGTTTTTCCTTCTCACCACCATTCCTGTAGTTTGGTACCATTCCGGCAGGGTATAGCGGAATTGTCTCTTGTGCGTATGTCAATTGTCCGAATAATAAAAGGATAGAAATGCAAATCAGGTATCTCATGTAAAAAAGTTAATAGCGGTGAATATTTCAAATATACGTGAAGCCTGTTTTTTAATCGCTTTTGCATCAGCACATATTCGTCGAGGCGGCGATAAGGGTGTTGTCAAGCACCGATGCGGGTTTCGTCACCTGCGTCATCAACCATCTGCACGGAATGTCGCGTGCCGATTGCCATTAACTGCACCTACCTTTCGGGTTACAAACGCTGTTTAACAAAAGTCTGACTTTAAATGCAATAGCTTTCCGGCTTTTCACAAAGCGGACAGTAATGTTTTTAAAGATCTTAACGGTAGCAGGTTTGGCAAGTTTTGAAATATATGCAGCGATACCCGCAGGTTTTGTTTTTGGCTTATCCCCCTGGATAATTTTTGTTGCAAGCGTAACGGGGGGCATCGCCGGCGTATTTGTGGCAGCGTTCCTGGGAGACAGGATAAGGAAGTTTTTCACCCGAAATAAACCACCGAAAGAAATGAAGCCAAACAGCGGGCTCGTATACCGGATCTGGGAGAAGTATGGCGTTATCGGCTTAGGCCTCCTGGGGACCATAACGGTTGGCGCACCCGTTAGCCTTGCTGTTGGCATCGGTTTTAGGGCTCCGCTCCAAAAATTGGTGACCTGGTGTTGTATCGGTGTGATCAACCGCTGTGTTTCATTTACTTTAATCGGTTATTATGGGCTGAAACTGTTTTAATCGTTTACCCAGGTCGGAAGTGATGAGAGATGTTGGAGTGATGAGAGATGAACGATGAGAAATGAGACGTGAAGGTTTGTCGTCTTGCTGTCGGTGCAACTGTTAACCAGTGCGGCCACCAGGGTAAGTTCAGTATTCCATGGCAAATCATTGCTAATTCAAAGTGGAAGCTGCTCATTAGTAGTGAAGGCGATAAGTCGGTATAGAAAGCTGGCGCCTGGTTTATCGATGGAATGAAAAAGTACTCATGTTTGCCAGGGCCGTTAGGGACAGCTTTAGTAATGGCGTCCAGGTTTCTTTCAAATGGCGGTGGAGGCATAACAAAACGGACGTTTCAGGGACAGATCCGGAGGCGTACTGGCTATACCGGATAAGACGAGGATAGCGTCATTCTCCGGGTGAACAATTACCGGCTCCAACGCGCAGAATACATCGCTGATTTAAAAAGCCGACCTGACGAAACCCAACCCCACAGGAATGACAGCCGTATGGCTACTTTCCGATACAAAACTTAGAAAAGATGTAGTCCAGCTGATCCTCGTT
>JASLBT010000421.1 GCA_030146445.1 Segetibacter sp.
TTGAATAGTTTTTTAAACCGGGGTTCAGGGGACGCCAAAACTGAACCCGTAGCAACGTCGGCGGGGTTAAGCGCAGCTGCGCTCGTAAAAGTGACATCCGTGGCTGACAAGACGACCTTTTTCGGGGGTCCGCCGGGTCTAAATTAGCATTTTCCAGGGTGTAGGCGAGATATCTGCACAAATTTTGATGCCTCGTGTTTTTAGCGTAATTACCAGGGCTTATGTTACGAATGTTGTTGATTTTAATTACTCTTGCAACGTTGTCGAACAACGTGACCAACTGTGGCTCCCTTGGCTTTAAAGATGCTGCAGCATTGTTTGCCCCCGAGGATGAAGACGGCAAAAACATGAAGAGCAATGAGAAAGGCGGAAAATACAACAGCGACCAAATGCATGATCATTTTGCGGTTGACTTTCCGCATCTGTTTATTCAGGCAAAGTCATCGGCTCCCTTCAGCGATCAAAAGAATTATTGCGGCTTTCATAATCGCCCAAACACCCCTCCTCCCAACCGTATTTGACGATTTATTTTCCAATTCTACATCTCCATCCTATGTAACCGGAGATGTCTTTAGGTATTCTGATTGGTTAACGTTAAAACATTGGCGATGAAAAGGTCTTTATTGGCAAATCTCAAATTTGATATCCCATCGGGTATTGTCGTGTTTTTAGTCGCTGTTCCATTATGTTTAGGAATAGCGCTTGCTTCAGGCGCCCCATTTTTCAGCGGTTTGATTTCAGGTATAGTTGGGGGCATTATTATTGGATCATTGAGTAACTCGAACCTGAGCGTAAGTGGTCCGGCAGCGGGGTTAACTGCAATTGTATTAGCAGGTTTGACCCGGCTTGGCTCATTCGAAGTTTTTCTCGTTGCAGTGTTCCTTGCAGGAGTGCTACAGTTGTTGCTAGGTATATTAAAGGCAGGAAGTATTGCCAACTACTTTCCCGGCAGCGTAATAAAGGGTATGCTTACAGCGATCGGGATCATCATTATTCTAAAACAGATCCCATACGCTGTAGGATATCAGGCACCCGCCGGAGCCACAGAAGCTGCTCGGATTGCAGATAACAACAACTGGCCTGCCTGGTTATCACCGTTGCAGCATATGCATGCCGGCGTAACAATAATCACGCTGGTATCGTTAGCGATACTGATCATTTGGGAAAAGCCGTTTATGAAAAAATTTAAGTTGCTTCCTGGTGCACTGGCGGCGGTAGTGGTCAGTATTCTTTTGAACCTGTTATTTACGGCTGTGTTCCCGGCTCTTGCGGTATCAGGCAAGCAATTGGTACACGTACCGGTTGCAAACAGCATTAACGAGTTCCTGGCGCTTTTTACCCACCCGGATTTTTCCGCCATAACGAACAAGGATGTAATAATCACAGCCTTTACAATAGCTGCTGTAGCCTCAATAGAAACGCTTTTGTGTATCGAAGCCGTAGATAAGATGGACCCCCAGCGCAGAGTGACCAACCAAAACCGCGAATTAAAGGCCCAGGGTGTCGGTAATATCGTTGCCGGCCTATTAGGTGGTTTGCCTGTAACCAGCGTGATTGTGCGCTCGTCGGCTAATATTAATTCGGGTGCAAAAACAAAAACATCAACTATCTTTCACGGCGTGCTAATCCTGGTTTGTTCCGCCTTTATTCCCGGCGTCCTGAACATGATCCCATTGGGTGCACTGGCGGCAATTTTGCTGCTGACCGGTTATAAACTAGCCCGTATATCCATTTTTAAAAACATGTATGCAAATGGGAAATACCAGTTTGTTCCCTTCATCGTTACCGTTGTAGCAGTTGTATATACCGACCTGCTGTTGGGTGTTGGTCTAGGTTTACTCACCAGCATGATAGCCGTGCTCTATGGTAATATGAAAAACCCATACTTTTTTCACAAGGAAAATCATCACCACGGTGAAGTCATAAAAATAAGGCTTTCTGAAGAAGTCTCTTTTTTGAATAAGGCAAGCATAAAACTTACGCTCGATCATTTGCCAGCAGGTTCAAAAGTTATAATTGATGCATCCAAAACGCAGTATATCGATTTCGACGTGCTGGAACTAATCAACGAGTTTAAGAATATAAAGGCACCCGATAAAAACATTGAATGTATACTTACGGGGTTTAAAGAGAAATACAATGTTGATAATAACCATAACGTGTTTTCTGAGCACCAGGAACAGGCCTTTGCAACGCAAGACAATTCCATAAAACAGAAATCAGCAGTCGGATTTCATTAGCTTTAATCGAAAAAAAAACGTAAAAAATGAGAACACTAAACAAAGAATTGCAGCAACAAATTACGCCCCGGCACGCGCTCGAACTATTACAGGAAGGTAATAAGCGTTTTATCCAGAATGTGAAATTAGACCGCAACCTTTTGGAGCAGGTAAATGATACCCGCGATGGCCAATGGCCGTTTGCTGTTGTACTCAGTTGCATCGACAGCCGGACCTCTGCAGAGTTAATCTTCGACCAGGGGATTGGAGATATTTTTAATGCAAGAATAGCTGGCAATATTGTCAATGACGACATTCTAGGAAGCATGGAGTTCGCCTGTAAAGTGGCAGGCTCAAAACTTATCATGGTACTTGGTCATACGAATTGTGGTGCGGTGAAAGGAGCCTGTGATCATGTGGAGATGGGTCATTTGTCTGCACTGCTACATAAGATAGAACCTGCCGTTCAGTCGGAAACGACTGTACAGGAAAACAGGACCTCGGCTAACAAGGATTTTGTGGAACGTGTTGCAAAATTGAACGTGGAAAAAGGTGTTCAGGAGATTTTAGAGAGAAGCAACATTCTCAGAGAAATGGTAGAAGATGGAAAAGTAGGTATATGCGGTGCCATGTACGATGTTCGCACCGGTAACGTTGAAATTTACGAAAATACCATCACCAGCAAAGAATCGACAGAAGCAGCAACGATCGTTTAATCAAGCTGGACACGGATGAGTGATGCCTCGATCTCATCCGTGTTCTTCTTTGTTTTCCGGACGACTGCAAGTATTTCGTGTTAAATCATCACCCTGGCAAATGTCGGCCATTGATGATTTTCCAGGATGCACCACCTGCATTCGGGGAGGGTCAGGCACATGCCGGATTTTTCATTATTTATACTACCATGCAAGCCTATGATGTCTTGCCTTGTATCGCTATAATGCGAACGATTCACAAACAAACAATCACGCAAGACTTACTCCATCCTGCGGCACCGGTAAACTAACAGGTGAACCGTTCGTCACCACTTAAAGTTGTTACCGCTGGCTCAGAAGGTTACTCCCTGGCTTCGTTTTATAGGTTCATCTGGTTACAACTGACCGATAAACCAGCAACGCGGCGGCAAGGTCTTCCACGGCAAGCCCTGCCGATTTAAACAAAGTTATCTCCTGTTCACTTGTTCTGCCGGGATGATCTCCCTTTACCAGTTCAACGATATCGGCCTTTACGCCCGTCTCTTTAATCAATCCGCTGGCTATGGGTAAGGCCAACTCGCCTGTTTCATGAAGAGCGCCCATTCGGGAATCCACAAAGATGGAACTTTTCACAATCGCAGTATCGTCCACTTCCCGCGTATCCGGCTTATGCGCACCAACAAGGTCGAGGTGTGTACCTGGGCGGAGCCACTCTCCTTTTATAAGCGGCGTTTTCGTGAGTGTGGCGCACGAAATAACATCTGCTTGCCTTGCAGCCGCTTCTAAGTCTTTCACCGGGAGTATTCTAATACCTTGCTCTCCCGATTCCGCAACAAACGCGCTTAGTTTTCCCGGATCACGCATCCATACGTAGACTGCTTCATAATTTCGAACGGCGGCGTGTGCGGGTACGAGATGTTTTGCAACACTGCCGCCACCCACGATCAACAGGCTTTTTGCATCCTTGCGGGCAAGATAAGTAGCGGCAAGCGCCGAAGTACATGCCGTTCGCCTGGCGGTCAATTCGGTAGCATTCATAAAGGCCAGTGGAACACCCGTACGGGTATCCAGTAGCGTATACTGTGCGTGTATAGCCGGCAAATTTCCATCGCGGTTTCGCGGTGCAACGACAACCTGCTTGATGCCCATATACCCTTCATTCCATACCGGCATTAGAATGAGCGTATTCTCTTCTCCGGATTTTATTTGATAAAAATGGTGGTGCCGCAAGGGCATCTGATATGATGATACAAACATGTTTTTCAACTCAGGAATCAGCGCCTCGTACCGTAAAGCCGCGGTTATTTGTTCGTCTGAAATAATGACCATTAATGTTGTTTTAACCTGTGTTTGCCTGGTGTATCCAGTCCCGAAAATATTGCTCTTTGGGTAAAATGCTCACAATGATTTACGATACGCTTAAATCTTTGCCTAAGGACAGCCGGTAAATGCATACCATTAACTTACTAACCAAACAATCCATATTCATCCTGTAAAAGGCTGTTGTGCCAGGAACTTTTTGTCGCCACAAGATCCAATTCTATTGATCATCGTTGTGCCTGACCCGGACTTGTTCGCAGGTCACGCGTTTAAACGGCAATCACATTCATTAGCTTGCTTGAAAGCTGGTGGTTTAAACGACAATGATTCGTTTTCTGGTTTGGTGCTCGTCGCCTATCGGCAGATCGGGAGGCGGGTTAGTAAAGTAAAGGGCTGCTATCCCCTTTTTATCTGTGTGCCATGGAATTCCGCCCATCAGTGTAATCCGTGTCCCCAACACCTAACTTTACAAAAAATCAGACAAATCATGAAAGCGTTTTTAGGAATGGGATTATTAGGCTCAAACTTCGTAAAAGCGATGTTGCAAAAAAGGGAACAAGTGCACGTATGGAACCGCACAACCGCCAGGGCAAAAGCGCTGGAACCGCTCGGCGTAAAAGCATTTGAGCTCGTTCATGAGGCTGTGCAGGATGCGGAGATCATCCACGTTACGTTAAAAGACGACGCTACAGTAAACGAGGTGCTGGAAAGCGCCAGCAAAGGCTTCCGGCAGGGTGCCATCATTATCGATCATACCACCACATCGGCCAGGGGTGCCATGCAACGGGTGCAAACCTGGAAAAGCCGGGGTATTACTTACCTGCATGCTCCCGTATTCATGGGTCCGTCAAACGCCCTGGAAAGCAGTGGCGCTATGCTGGTATCCGGTGACCAAACGGTGATCAATCAGTTGGAGCCAGTGCTGTCCAGGATGACCGGGAAACTCATTAACCTTGGACCTGAAGAAGGTAAAGCGGCAGGAATGAAGTTAACCGGTAACTCGTTTCTGCTTAGCCTGACCGCAGGACTGACAGACGCCCTGGGGGTTGCTAAATCTCATGGCATCACGGCAGCCGAAGTGCTCAACCTGCTGGATGGCTGGAACCCCGGCGCCGGCGTACCTGCAAGGCTAAAGAAAATAACTGAAGGTAACTTTCATGAGCCTTCCTGGGAGTTAAATATGGCGCGAAAAGACGCCGGATTAATGTTGAGTGCAGCCCAGGACGCCGGAACTAAACTGGCCATCATTCCAGCGATCGCAGCAGTGATGGATCAATGGATTGAACAAGGCAATGGCAACCAGGACTGGAGCGTTATCGCTAAAAACAATCTCTGATCAAGTGCAATAGAACCAAAATAGAAATCAGTAAGGCGCTTTCGCAAATCTGGGACCTCTGTTTCGCGCGTTCTCAGCGGCGCGGGGTTCGCTATAAAAAAAGGCTGAAGCCATCATCCTGCTTCAGCCTTACTATTTTGTAGCCGTATGTTTTATAGGGCACCGATGCCGCTGCCACCGCTATAAGTACCACCCCCGCCAACTGTGGTGGACCCCGTTAATGGAGTTGTTCCGGGGGATGTTGTTGTGGGAGCTGTTGTAGTTCCCGGTATTGTTGTGCCGGTTGTACCGGTAAGCCCCTGCTGCTCCGACAAGGCTCTTTGTTGTTCCTGTGCTATCAGGTCGTTTGCGCCTTCCTTTGCGGCTTCATAAGTATCTGCCAGTACTTCCTTTACATGGGAAGCTTTTTCTTTCAGGTTAGATGCCATGTTTTTACTTCCCTTGACGAGGCGCTTCCGGGTATCCTTTCCTTTTTCAGTTGCGAAACTCCAGATTACGGTACCTGCGATTGAAGCGATTAATGCACCCAGCAGCACCTTTTTCCCGGTTCCGTTGCTGGTGCCTTGTGTCGTGTAAAGCTGGTTTGTTGTATACCCGGCGCTGCTGGCGTATGCAGGTCTTCCCCCGTAGCTCGTTCTGCTGGCAGACATCCCTACCTTTTGTTTACCCTTCTCAATCAGGTTAGTAGCGCCTTCTTTCACGGATTCAAACTTATTAACGACTGCGTCTTTTACATCAGCAACCTTATGTTTAAGATTGTTGGCTATTTTTCTTCCTCCCTGTGCGGCACGATGCCTTATTTCCACACCTTTTGGGGTAAATGCACCGGCCACAAGGGAGCCTACGGCGGCTCCTGCCAATGCACCAATGATTATCTTGTTGGCGTCCTTCTTATTGTCTGTATACGACGTGCCATAATAGTCATCGTCGAAATCTCTTGAATCGTAATTCATATATCAAAGTTTTGATGTGAATGAATGTTTATTTTCCTATAACCAGTCGTAAAAAAACGATGCCATGTCTTTGCCAGGTTTATGGAATTTCGACGCGCAGCGTTTTTTGACGTGTTCCGAAAGGAACCTTGAATTAACGACAACATTAGTCCCCGGAACAAGCCGCTGTTTGCTAAAGAAAACGCCCGAACACGCCGGCAGCAAGCCATCAAACATTTATCATTAATCTCAATTACTTAAGTCTCCGGCCTGAAAGCCCGGGAATTAGAATCAACTGCCGTACAAGTGCCGCCGGGCCAGTCGGCGGCAGCGACCTGCCGATAAGTTGGGCACTGCGACAAGGATGTCGAAGAGAACGCCTTCAGCTCGTCACCA
>JASLBT010000442.1 GCA_030146445.1 Segetibacter sp.
GTTTTATGCTGCTTGCTGCATCATCACCTCTACAAAGCTGGCACATGCCCGCATTAATAAGGCGGGAGAACTGGCCCATAATATGCCCGGGGAAACAGGATGGTGCCGGCCGTTTCCACGGCAACTTCGTAAGAAATTTCGAACAAATACGTTTAAAATTCGGTCGCCGATCTTCAGGAACGATTATTCCGCGTTGTGGGGCGAGATCGGAAGTATTCAAGAACAGGCTGGAGTTGGAAACCAGTGCGGACGTACACGGTACAATAACCGATGTGCCAGGTAAGTATTGGGGTGTCGGGTACTTATTCGTGACGATTACTAACCCCCTTTAACCTTCCGGATCTATGAAGTACAAAATAGCAACAGATCAGCCATAAAAAACTTAGGCCAAAACCTGCGATCACATCGGTTGCAAAGTGAACATGCAGGTATACCCTGCTTAATGCAATTGTGGTGGCGAAACAAAAGAACAGTAATGTAAGAATCCACTTGAACGTTTTCCTCAATGTGCTGATCCAGATAAGGTAGCAAACGATGCCGCAAAACGTAAAGGCTGAAAATGAATGCCCACTTGGGTAGCTGAAACCATCTACGTTTTGAAGCAGCGGTTCAAGCGGACGGTGTCGTTTAAAGGTCTGTTTCAACAGGAATAACACGCCCGCACCCGACAAAGCAATGGCCGCGATGCTGAGTGAGTTCACCTTATCCTTTTTCACAAACAGGTACCAGCCACTAATCAGCAGGTAGCAGGGCCACAAAAAAGCACGTGATCCAAAAAAAGTGAAAAATTCCATGATCCGGGTTAAGCGTGGGTTCGCATGATTCGAGAGCATTGCATGCACTTGCAGGTCGAAGTTGTTCTCTTTTTCAAAGACCACTTCATCAGTCAACATCCAGAAGAGAACAAGCACAAGTGAAAAAAGAGCGATGATAATAATCAGACTCACTGAAAATTTTTTCGCCTTTTCTTTCAAACCGGTTTGACCTTCCTGCATCTGGTAAGTTTAGGAATAAGCCCTTGCAATTGACATGCCTTAAGGATTTCAGCGAGTGGCATATTTACCCGCTAAAACTTTACTTCACCTGCCTTTGTTGCAATTACACTAAGGCAGAACAATGGGCAATCAGAGCTGAAGGAATTGAAAAAAGTACGATTGCAGATTAGTGGCTCTGTTAGTCGTAATTTGACTAATTTGTCGATTGCAAATTTTTATTCGTTTTTAAGTCAATTCCATTCATGAGACTACTATTGCTGATGTTGATTCTACCGTTGTGTTCTGTGTCGCAAACGTTCAGTAAAAAGGAGATGGATCGTTTCCGTGAAAGAGCAAGCCGCGTAAACATTATCAGGGACACCTGGGGCATTCCCCATATTTATGGAAAAACAGACGCTGATGCGGTCTTCGGGCTGATGTATACCCAATGTGAAGACGACTACCAGCGTGTTGAATACAACTACCTGGAAATGTTCGGCCGTTTATCAGAACTCCAGGGAGAGAGTGCTTTATACGACGATTTGCAAATGAAGCTTATCTATGATTCAGCCGCAGCAAAAAACGATTACAGGAATAGTCCTTCATGGTTCCGGGAGTTGATGGATGCTTTTGCTGACGGCCTTAACTTTTATCTTTCAAGACATCCCGTGAAGAAACCGCGGCTGATCAGCCGGTATGAACCCTGGTTTGCGCTAATGCGCACAGATGGAAGCATTAGTGCCACTCAAACCGGCGGGCTCACCATCAGCGATATGAAAAGCCTTTATGGGAATACGCTATCCACCGCGACGGCCTTTACAAACATCACCACAGAGGTTAGCGAAACGGGATCCAATGGCTTTGCTATAGCCCCTTCTCGCACCGCTTCAAAAAATGCAATGCTCTATATCAACCCACACGTTACCTTTTACTTCAGGCCAGAGGTTCATATGGTAAGCGAGCAGGGTTTAAATGCCTATGGCGCAGTAACCTGGGGACAGTTCTTCGTATACCAGGGCTTCAATGAGCACTGCGGCTGGATGCATACCTCGAGTGTTGCCGACGTTTCTGACCTCTACCTCGAGAAGATTACAAAGAGAGATACGACCGTATATTATACTTATAACAGCAAGCAACTGCCGGTCGTTACCAAGCCGGTAACACTACATTATACCTCGGGGGGCCGGATACAGGAAAAAAAGCTTACCGCTTACTTTACCCATCACGGCCCTGTATTGGGTAGCAGAAACGGCAGCTGGATTAGCCTTAAAGAATATAATCGCTCTTTAGATGCACTGATGCAGTCGTGGCTACGGACTAAAGCCGGCGGGTTAACGGAGTTTGAGAAAACCATGGAACTTAAGGCCAACAACTCTAATAATACCATTTTTGCCGACGACAAGGGTAACATTGCCTACTGGCATGGCAACTTCATGCCGGTTCGCGATACGCTCTTCAATTGGACCCAACCTGTTGATGGCTCCATTACCGCAACCGAATGGAAAGGACCACACGATATAAAAGACGTTATCCACGTCTACAACCCTGAAACAGGCTGGATACAAAACTGCAACTCTACCCCGTTCACCGTTTCAGGTACTTCAAGTCCTAAGCAAAGTGATTATCCAGCTTACATGGCTCCCGATGCGGAGAACTTTAGAGGAATCAATGCGGTTCGCTTACTCAGTAAAGAAAAGAACTTCACCCTCGATAAGCTTATAAGCACGGGCTACGATACCTACCTGGCCGCGTTCGAAGTTCTATTACCCCCTTTGTTAAAAGCAGCAGGTAGCGGGCCGAATAACGTCAGTTTACAAGCTGCCACGGATACCTTAAGAAAATGGGACCTGAGAAGCTCAGAAAATTCCGTTGCAACTACCCTTGCTGTAGAATGGGGCAACAAAATGCTGCAGCGTTCACGCGCAACACGCAGTGTAGCCGACATGACGCGAATGGCAGAAACCGTTTCTCCCCAGGAACAGCTGCAGTTGCTGCAGGAAACCATTAATGAACTGCAACAGCAATTTGGCACATGGAAAGTTGCCTGGGGACAGGTAAACAGGTTTCAGAGACTTACGGACAGCATCCGGCAGGTTTACGACGACAAGCAACCGAGTTTGCCCTCAGGAATGGTTTCCTCTGCATGGGGGTGCCTTCCTTCTTTCGACGG
>JASLBT010000453.1 GCA_030146445.1 Segetibacter sp.
CGATGCCCACATCTACGGTCTCGGGTTTCGTTGCCAAATTAACCGGGCAATATGATGCAGCAGCCGACGACGCAGAAAAACTTGAGCTGATCATGACGCAGAAATACATCGCCAGCTACGGGAATGGTATGGAAGCGTATAATGATTTCCGGCGTACCAGTTTGCCACGATTGCGCGAGCTGCTTTCGCCACTGAATACTTTTCCGATGCGGTTATACTATTCGCAGTCAGAGTTAAGTACCAATTCGACGGTAATTGCCAACGCAAGCCAGGTGCAAACCGTACAACAGACAACACCGGTTTTTTGGGATCAATAAAAAATCCTAAAGCACAGGCACACTGATAGCGAGCAACAAACACCACCACTTATTATTCTCAAAACTCAACGTTTTACTATGAACCGATATTTGCTATTTGCCACCGCGCTTTTAACGGTGGTCTTTAACTCCTGTTCCGAAAAGGAATATGAATGGGAAAATTACACCTACACGGCAGTTCCTGTTGTGGAGGTTAATACCGCCAAGTCTGCACTGCCGACTTATGCCGCAGCAAAGACGTCATTTTTCAATCTTAAAGATCCGAATGTAGCCAACCAGGAGTTTGAATTCACATTAAACTGGGAAGGTTTTGGTAAGCAAACGGTCACTTCAATTGACCTGTACGTAAGCTTCAATAAAAAAGAAGCCAGTGCGCCTGCATTCCCCATTGTTATCAGCTCACCAGGCAACGAATATCCCAACATCTACCAATACCCATTACCGAGTATTGTACGGCCAACCGACAAGTTCTACGAAACTGCCACAACGTTTCCCAAAAAATATACATTTACAGCAGCACAACTGGCTGCTCTCGCCGGGGTAGACTTGAATACTATCCAGGTAAATGATTATATATTATTTAAGTTTATGCTAACGCTGGAGAATGGCCGTAAAATCGAGTCCTTTTTCAACAATGTTTGTGATGAATCGAGAGGAGAACCTGGTGATTGCAGGGTAGGGGTACGTTTCAAAAATCAATAACCCTGCTTTGGATGCACTGGTTACCTGCACCAACATTTTATAAAATATTTCATTCCCTAATCACTTACCGAAATTTATGAAGATGATTAATGCTGTAGTGAGCAACAAAAAGGATTCAAATCATAATGCGCACATGAGAAAAAACTTACGCTTTGCTTTATGCTTTACGGGATTGCTTCACCTTGTTTATTCTCCAGCCGGTTCCTTATTTGCACAGGACTCGAATGGGCATGCTGGCGAGAAAAAGGTGGCGACATCCGCAGTGGTTACACCGTCAGCTGAATCTGCAAATGCTTCCGTATTGAAGTCTATGCAGTGGCGACTAATTGGTCCGTACCGCGGCGGCCGCTCGGTTGCGGTGGCCGGTCATCCTACCGCGAAAAGCACCTTCTACATGGGCACTACGGGCGGAGGTGTCTGGAAAACAACTGATGGTGGTAAAGCCTGGCAGAATATATCTGACGGCTTTTTCAAAACAGGTTCGGTTGGTGCAGTTGCCGTTTCCACTTCTAATCCCGACGTGGTTTATGTGGGCATGGGCGAGCACACGCTGCGGGGAAATACCTCCCACGGTGATGGCGTTTACAAGTCGACAAATGGGGGTAAAACCTGGAACTACATCGGGTTGAAAAATACCTACCACATAGGGTCTGTTATCATCCATCCCAAAAACCCGGATATCGTTTATGTAGCCGCAATTGGTCACGCTTTTGGGCCAAATGAAGACAGGGGTATTTTCCGTACCAAAGATGGTGGCAAGACTTGGAAGAAAGTGTTGTACAAAAATCCCAATGTTGGCGCCATTGATATGAGCATGGACCCAACCAATGCTGATGTATTGTATGCGTCTACTTTTGAGTTCCGCCGTTTCGAATGGGGTGTCCGCAGTTCGGGGCCCGGTGCCGGTATTCATAAGTCGACCGATGGCGGTGAAACATGGACCGACATCACGCTTAACCCCGGACTGCCAACAGGTAAAAATCGTGGCAGGATTGGTCTTGCCGTTTCACCCGCGAAACACGATCGCGTTTGGGCCATCATTGAAGCCGAAAATAACCAAACCGGTATCTATCGTACCGACGATTCCGGTGCCCACTGGCAACTGGTGAGCCAGTTTGCCGAACTGCATCAGCGACCCTGGTATTATCATAGTCTTACTGCCGATCCAAAAGACAGTTCAACCCTTTGGGTCATGAACATTGGCTTCTGGAAGTCCACTGATGGTGGTAAAAAGTTTGCACGGGTCGCCACACCGCATGGCGATAATCACCAGCTCTGGATCGATCCTGCCGATAATACACGCATGATCGAGGCCAACGATGGCGGAGCAACGGTAACATTCGATGGCGGTAAATCATGGTCGTCCATCTACAATCAGCCTACTGCCCAGATGTATCATGTGATCGCCGACAACAAGTTCCCTTACCGGGTATATGGATCACAGCAGGATAACTCAACCATATCCGTTCCGATGCGTTCCGATAACGGTGCGATATATCCCGATGACCTGTATTCAGTTGGGGGTGGAGAGTCCGGTTACATCGCTTTTGATAAAAACAATCCTAAACTCATTTTTGCTGCGAACCATCATTGGATAACAAAGCTCAACATGGAGACTAACCAAATTTCCGACGTATCTGTTGTGCCCGAGGATAATTATGGTTACGGATCTGCCGACATCAAATATCGTTTCCAATGGACCTTCCCGATTATAGTCTCGCCGCACAATAGTAATGTGCTGTATGCCACCTCATCATACGTGCACCGTTCACTCGACCAGGGTAACAGCTGGGAAGTGATCAGTCCGAACCTCACCCGTTCCGAACCCAGAACCCTCGAAAAAACACCTACCCGCGATAATCCCGAAATTGGCCCGGATTGGGGTCCCGTTGTAAGGGACAACACCGGTGTTGAATGGTATGGAACCATCTTTGCCTTTGCTGAGTCTCCGGTAAAAGCCGGTGTGCTTTGGTCGGGTTCAGATGACGGCTATATTCAGTTGTCGCTCGATAACGGTAAAACATGGAAAAACGTTTCCCCGAAGGGTATTCCGGAGTTTTCACGTATGAGTATCATCGATGCTTCAAGCCACGATCCCGCAACGGCATACGTGGCCGCGATCCGGTATAAGCAGGACGACTTTCATCCATACATCTACAAAACCAGCGACTATGGTAAAAGCTGGAAGAAGATCACCAATGGCATTCCTGAAGACGAGTTTACCCGGGTGGTTCGTGAGGACCCTAAAATAAAAGGGTTGTTATATGCAGGAACAGAAAAGGGGATTTACGTTTCCTTCAATGATGGTGAAAGTTGGGAGTCATTACAAATGAACCTGCCGGTCGTACCCATTCACGACCTAGCCATTCAGGATAACAGTTTGGTTGCAGCAACTCATGGCCGTTCGTTTTGGGTGCTCGATAACCTGTCTACACTCGGGCAAATGAATGCCGACATAAAAGGGGCTCCCGTGTATTTATTCAAGCCCGCGCCTACGATCAGGTACCGTGGAGGCGGAAGGCGTTCGGTGATTGGCTTTGAAGGTGCGGGGCCACAGAATGTTGGACAAAATCCGGCATCAGGTGTAACCGTTCAATACTACCTCAAAGAAAAACCTAAAGGAGAAGTTTCAATGGAGTTCCTCGATGCATCTGGAAGAGTTATTAAATCATATAAAACCACACCCGACACCTCCGCAAGCCTCTCCGACTCGGCAGTAAAAGCAAGAGAAGTTGAAATGCGTGTTCCGTTAAGAAGGGGTGCGCGCCGTGAACTTTTCCTTACCGCACAGCAAGGTGGAAACAAATTCGTTTGGGACGACATGCGCTATAAAGATCCGGAAGCGCTTGAAGGTGTGGTTACACACGGGGCTGCACGAGGGCCATTGATTATGCCAGGTAAATACAAGGTTCGACTTACCGTAGATGGTAAAACCGTTACACAGGATTTTGAAGTTGTAAAGGATCCACGTATTCCAATGACTGCCGCCGAATATAAGGAGCAGTATGACCTGCTGATAAAAATAGGCGAAAAGGTCACTGCCCTGCGCACCGCGGTTAACGACATCCGTAAGATGAGGCAACAGCTTGATGGTACCAAAACTGATAAGGCCACAGATGCCTTACGCGAAAGGTTGTTGCGCATCGAAGATGAGTTGATCCAGGTAAAGGCAAAAGCAAACCAAGACCTTACCAACTACCCGGTAAAACTTGATACAAAATTGATTTCGCTGGCCAACTTCGTTGAGTCGGGCGATGTAAAACCCGCAATGCAGCACAAGCAAAAATTTGTTGAACTATCTGAAAAGCTTACCGTCCAGTTACAAAAGCTTGATGAAGTTAAAAAGCTAATGCCTGCAAGGCCAAAACGCGGGTTCTAATTTTAAAGCCTGACGGCAGATGGATGCAATACGTAGAAGCAATTTGGTGTACCATTGAATAAATTTTATTTGGGGGTTCCCCCCAACCTGGGTTGGGGGTCGCGCTTTTCACTTCAAGTCCTCGTCCCTGCCCCAAATATGGGGAGGGACTGCGGGCTTTTCGTTGCAATCCCTAACCCGGCGCTTGTGCAAACATCACGTTCGCGCTCCGCTACAACCACGACTTGTGCCATCATAGTTATCTATATCCAAACTATCACCCCCATGATCCGAATTTTCTTTGTTGCGATTGCACTCAATTTTGTGCCCTTCTTATCTTCAATCAGGGCCCAGGGACTTCCTACGCCGAAATCACACTTTGGTTTCGATATCGGTGACGATTATAAACTCACCACGTACACACAAACCGAAGCCTATTTCAAAAAACTGGCTGCTGTTTCCGATCGTATCAAACTTGTCGACATTGGACTTACTGAAGAAGGCCGCCACCAATATATGTTGATCGTTTCTGCACCGGAAACGCTGAAGCGTCTCGATCATTTTAAAGGTATCTCTCAAAAACTTGCACGTGCAGATCAACTCACCGATGTACAGGCGCAGGATCTTGCTACAGAAGGTAAAGCCGTAGTGTGGATCGATGGTGGATTGCATGCAACGGAGGTCGTGGGTGCACACCAGCTGATTGAAACAATATACCAGGTGGTCAGTCGCAACGACAGGGAGACGATGAACATTCTTAAGAACACCATTATCCTGTTTACCCATGCCAACCCGGACGGGCAGGAGCTGGTGTCGAACTGGTACATGCGCGAGCAGGATGTTAAGAAAAGAAACACCAATATTCCACGACTATACCAGAAATATATTGGCCACGACAATAACCGCGACTTTTTTATGATGAACATGAAAGAGACGCAGAACATCACTCGCCAACAGTATGTCGAGTGGATACCCCAGATCGTTTACAACCATCACCAAACAGGTCCCCCGGGCTCTGTTGTTGCAGGTCCCCCTTACCGCGATCCATTCAATTACGCATTCGATCCTTTAATCATCACAAGTTTAGATGAAGTCGGTGCCGCTATGAACAATCGTCTAAACAGGGAAGGCAAACCGGGCTATACCCAACGGACAGGCTCTGTGTTTTCGACCTGGTGGAACGGTGGCCTTCGCACAACGCCATATTTCCATAACATGATTGGCCTGCTCACAGAGATCATCGGTAATCCCACGCCATCAAAGATCCCCTTGGTACCCGGTCGGTTAATCCCTAACGGGGCAACGCCAAACCCCATCAAGCCGCAGGAATGGCATTTCCGGCAGTCGATCGACTATTCCGTTTCACTCAATTATGCAGTGCTTAATTATGCCGTCAATAACCGCGAAAACCTGCTTTATGGCATCTATCGAATGGGTAAAAACGCAATTGAAAGAGGGAATAAAGATAACTGGTCATTCTCTCCGAAATACATCGATTCTATGGCGCGGGTTTATCAAAAAGACTCGAAGAAAGGCAAGTCTGTGGGTGAAACTTCGACGGCGGCTGCAAGGTTTAGCCTGATGGATACCATGCCTGCTAAATATTTCGACAGCGTTTATAAAGACAAGTCATTGCGCGATGCGCGGGCGTACATCCTTTCTGCTGCGCAACCAGACTTCCCTACGGCAACCCAGTTTATTAATGCGTTGATCAGGTCTGGCATCCAGGTCCACACGGCTGCGAGGGCCTTTACTGTGGCAGGCAAAAGCTACCCTGCTGGTTCATATGTCGTGAAAACTGCGCAGGCGTTTCGGCCCCACATTCTTGACATGTTCGAACCGCAGGATCATCCCAATGACTTTATGTATCCTGGCGGTCCGCCAGTTCGCCCGTACGACGCCGCAGGCTGGACACTTGCCTATACGATGGGCGTTCAATTCGACAAGGTGCTCGATGGCTTTGATATGCCGCTCGAAGCGATTGCATATGGCGAAATTCAAAAACCAAAAGGCAACATAGAGACAGCCTCAGGTGCAGCGGGGTATATCATCGACTCGCGGGTAAACAATGCCTTTGTTGTTGTGAACGATGTACTTGCTGGTGGCACTCCTGTTTACCGGCTCGCTGTTGGTGAGGGAAAGATGAAAGCCGGTGATTTTTTTATACCGGCTGCCGGCACAGCCGCAGCACTTCTTCAAAAATCGGCTGCAGGCTTTGGGGTAAACGTCACAGCTCTTGCAAAAAAGCCGGCAGTTGAAATGAAGAAAGTTTCTCCGCTGCGGATAGCCCTTTGGGATGCGTACGGTGGTTCAATGCCCTCGGGCTGGGTACGCTGGCTGATGGAGCAGTACCACTTTGCTGCAAGCGTAGTTTATGCGCCGGAGATCAACAACACGAACCTCGCCGAGAAATACGATGTTATTGTGTTTGTAACAGGCGCGATACCACCGCCGGGCACGGGGGGAGAGTCGCCCCGCGGTCCCGCCAACCGGATGCCCAATCCGCGGGACATACCTGAAGAATACCGGTCGCACCTCGGAAGAATAAGTGCAGACACAACCATACCGCAGCTACGCAAGTTCCTCGCCGCCGGTGGAAACGTTGTCACCATCGGCAGCAGTACAAACCTGGCATATCACCTAAAACTTCCCGTGCGTAATGCGCTAACAGAAGTGGTTAGTGGCGTGGAGCGTACTTTGCCGGGAGAAAAATATTATATCCCGGGGAGTATACTAAGGGTAAGCATCGACAGCGTGCAAACAGCAGCGTGGGGTATGCAGGCAGCCGGCGATGTTTATTTCAATGCGAGCCCCGTCTTCAAAGTAGCCCCTCAAAGTATTGCCAACGGGCAGATCAGGCCGCTGATGTGGTTCAGCAGTAATAAGCCGCTTCGGAGCGGCTGGGCATGGGGACAAACTTATTTACAGGACGGCATAGCCGCATTTTCGGCGAAGATCGGGAAGGGTACACTGTATGCATTTAGTCCTGAAATAACTTTTCGCGGCCAGACACATGGAACGTTTAAGCTGTTGTTTAATCAGCTGTATCGGTTGGAGTAGTTTTCCATTGCGGTTGGGTGTTTAGGTGTTTAGGGATTGGGTATTGAGGTATTGAGTTACTGTGGGGAAGTTGCTAAGTTGATCAGTTGATAGGTTGAAAAGTTGATCAGTTGACAGGTTGATAACTTGATCAGTTGTAGGTGAAAAGTTGATCAGTTGACAGGTTGATCAGTTGATCAGTTCATAGGTTGAAAGGTTGATCAGTTGACAGGTTGATCAGTTGATCAGTTCATAGGTTGAAAGGTTGATCAGTTGATAGGT
>JASLBT010000475.1 GCA_030146445.1 Segetibacter sp.
TTATAAAACATATCGCGCATTACCATTTCACCTGTGGTTACCAGGCTCAGTGCCCGTGTTGTAGGCACACCCAGGTAATACATAGCCTCGCTCATCAGGTATTCCCGTAACGACGACCGGAGTACAGCCCGGCCATCAGCCGTCCGGCTATAGGGTGTGAGCCCTGGTCCCTTTAACTGGAGTTCCCAGGTTTGCCCGGAAGATGTTTGTAATTCAGCGAGGGTGATCGCCCGGCCATCGCCCAACTGACCCGCCCAATTGCCAAACTGGTGCCCGGCATAACAGGCTGCATAGGGATACATCGAAGGAGTCACAAGGTTGCCCCCGAGAACATCAATCTCCTCCTGACTATCCGGCCTGGTTAGTTCCAGTTCTTTTGCAAGGTCATCACTCCAGGCAAGCAGGGTAACCTTTTTTACGGGGGTAGGCGATACCTTACTGTAGAGAACGCCGGGAGTTTGCCGCGGCCTTGTATTGCCACTTTCGTCGCCGTCGAAGTGGGCCACGAAATCATTCTTAAAAGTTGCTGTCACCAGGTTTTCCATAGTACGTTCTTTAAGTGCGTGGGGCATCGAAAGTTGAATGCGGCGATGTTGCTTTGTACAACATAGCCGCACACAACCTGCCATCATCAAGAAGTTAGCCGGGCATAAACCCATGCGCTACTAAATACTGTTCTGCTGTTTTTTGGTGGTGTTGTGATCCGCACCGTCGGACTCGTCTTTTTTATGTTTGCCGGTGTCTTTTTTGCTTACGCTTGGCGCACCCTTTTGGTGGCTTTGCTGACTTTCCCCTTTGTTTTTCGTTGTTGATCCATCTTTCCCTTTGCTGCCTGTATTCTGATTGTTTGCCATGACTTTGTATTTTGATGTTATGAAAAAATTGGTTTGTACTGGTTCCGGGAGGTGGGGAAACGGACTATTGCTGCGGCAGGCATTCTAGCTTTGCTCTTTCACTTTGTCGCTTGGTTCCATCTGTTTTTCGACCATCTTAGCTGCAATACTATCCGGCAACACATCAGCCATTGCTACCTGGACCTTATTTTTCAGTCCTGAGATGACGGATCCATCTCCCTTCATCAGCGCTTCATAACCATCTCTGGCCACTTTCGCGGGATCGCTGAGGCTGCCTTCCTGAACCATTTTGGTGTCCGTCATTTCTGCCTTGTTGAAAAAGTCTGTATCTGTCGGGCCAGGTAGCAGCGAGGTAAGTGTTACGCCGGTATCCTTGAGTTCGTTTACAAGCGCATCGGAATGCGACACAATGAATGCCTTGGTTGCATGATAAACAGATTGCATTACCCCCGGTAACTTGCCTCCAATCGACGCCACCTGCAAAATCTTACCATCGTTACGGGCGACCATTTCTTTCAGAAACAATTTGGTTAACACCAGGTAACCAACAATATTCAGCCGCACCATTTCGAGGTCTCTTTGTATATCCGTTTCCACAAATTTGCCATATTGCCCCTGGGCAGCATTATTAACCAATACATCAACCTGTATGCCTTGCTGCTTCAATTCGTCATATAGTTCAAAAGGTCCTGCGTCGGTAGACAAGTCCTTTGTCAGCGTGATTACTTCAATAGCGTTGCTGCTCCTGAACCCGGCTGCTTTCTCTTCAAGCTCAGACTGGTCACGTGCTACAATAACCAGGTTAAAACCATCATTTGCAAACAGTTTTGCGAGTTCATAACCAATTCCGCTGGTTGCGCCGGTAATTAGTGCATAGCCCTTGTTTGATTCTGCCATAGCGTTTGTTTGAATATTAAACTATATAGTAATACTTCGAAGATTATGCCATAAGATCCGGAGGCGCGGTGGCATTATCCTGAAATAGTATGGCAGCACCAGGCAGACCAAGCTGAAACAAACCCGGTATCCGCTCAGTCGCCAAAATCATGGAATGGTACTTTTTTGATGTTACGCGAATGACTTTTGCACCCATTTATTTTCGCCGGCAACACTTGCTATTGCCAGGCACGAACTACCGCAACATTCATTTTCAGTGGAATGGTTTTTATGACGAATTTGATGTATATAATCAAAACGAGATATTGCTGTGCACGCCTGATACAGGAATACCAGTTATAATACCAAAAGGCAACTCTCTTACCCAAACAGGTATAATTCATTTACAAACACTTTAAAAAAAGAAGGAGAACCTATGTTAGCAATGAACTTCCGGGGTCCTTTCAGGGTACGCGCCGACCGAAATAAACCGTACCCGGAAATAAAACATCCCAGCGACGCCATCGTGCGTGTAACCCGTTCCTGTATTTGTGGATCAGACCTTCACTTATATCATGGCCTTGTGCCTGACACCCGTGTAGGAATGACCTTTGGTCATGAATTTACCGGCGTTGTTGAAGAGGTTGGTTCAGCGGTGGAGAAGCTTAAAGTGGGCGACCACATAATGGTGCCATTTAATATTGCCTGTGGTGCATGCCCCTTTTGTAAACAACAACTTTTTGGTAATTGCCACGAGTCGAACCCGCAAGCCTCGGCGGTAGGGGGAATTTTCGGTTATTCCCATACTGCGGGCGGCTATGATGGTGGCCAGGCGGAATATGTGCGTGTGCCTTATGCAGACGTAGGTCCTACAATTATTCCGGAGTGGATGGACCTGGACGATGCTGTGCTGTTGACGGACGTGGTACCAACCGGCTACCAGGCTGCTGAAATGGGCGGCATCCGGAAAGGCGATACCGTGGTTGTTTTTGGTGCGGGTCCCGTTGGAATTATGGCTGCGAAGTGCGCCTGGCTTTTTGGGGCTGGTCGCGTAATTGTGATCGATCATATCGATTACCGGCTTGAGTTCGTGAGGAACTATGCCCAATGCGAGGCTTATAATTTCAAAGAGATGGACGATCCTGTCGTTTTCCTGAAAAAAACAACAGGGTGGTACGGTGCCGACGTTTGTATTGATGCAGTAGGTTCCGATGCGGCAGGCGATGCATTGCAATCATTGGTCGGCCGAAAACTGCCACTAACAGGTGGATCAGCTACCGCATTGCATTGGGCGATCAATTCGGTAAAAAAAGGTGGCATCGTTTCCATTGTGGGCGTGTATGGTCCACTCGACGCATTGGTTCCAATCGGCAACGTACTCAACAAAGGGTTGACCCTAAGAGCGAACCAGGCGTCGGTCAAGCGACTGCTGCCAAGGTTAATTGAACACGTTCGTGAAGGCCGGCTAAATCCAAAGGCCATCATCTCACATAAGATCCCGTTGGAAGAAGTGGCGGAAGGATACCACATCTTCTCAGCAAAACGAGACAATTGCATTAAACCCGTTCTTATCCCACCTGCTGCCAGGGCATAAATTCATTTATTATGGAAAATATTGAAGATAAGTATGCACATATAAAAGGATGGGGCATTGATGCCGATCCTGAAAATGATCCAACCTACCCGATGAAACATTGGAACGGAGCCGATCATGATCGTTTAAACTACGAACCACCACCACAACAGCCACTCGACATAGAGATCCTGCAATCTATTGAACGGCCCCGGCCTACCGCGGTTTTCGGAACTTCTACACCTCCCCGCGGCTTAAGCGGCATGATCCGCAGATGGGCTTTCCGGTTCAGCGAGTCCACCTATGCGCATTGGGTTCCGTTGGTTCTTGCCGACAGGATCAACGTGGTAGAAGGTTACATCGACGACTTTAGTAAAGGCATTTTGCCGAACCCGTTTGCCGAACGGGGCTTACAAGCTGAGTGGAAGTATAACCGGAAAGACTTTGTACAGAAGATAGCCATTGGTGTTGTTGTGACGGGAGCCGTAATTGCGATCCT
>JASLBT010000258.1 GCA_030146445.1 Segetibacter sp.
ATACAGGTATATTTTTCGATAACGGCATTTCGGCCATTTCGATACCGATCAATCCCCCGCCAACAATCACTCCCCGGTTTATTCGCCTGGTGTTTTCAAACATGGCATCCAGGTCCTGCATTCCATAAAGTCCTTGTACACCTTTCAGATCAATGCCTTTGAAAGGGGGCTTGTTTGATCTTGAGCCGGTTGCAATCACCAATTTATCGTAACGCACCGTTGAACCTGTTTGAAGAGAAAGCTGTTTACCGTTTACATCAGTGGAAGTGACATGATCTTTTAACAGTTTTATCCTGTTTTTTTCCCAAAACCAGTCTTCATACGGCTTGGTATCTTCGTACCTGAGGTGGCCCATATAGATGTACATAAGAGCGGTACGGGAGAAAAAATGTTCTGTTTCGGAAGAGATAACCGTAATGTCATCATTGCTATGCTTACGAATGTTCCTTGCACAGGTGATACCGGCTATGCCATTCCCGATAATGATGATCTGTTGGGCCTTCATACGTTTATTTGAATCTTTCTTCGGGTAAAACCTTTAATAAGACGGATTGTTCAAAAGGAGTCTTTTCCCGCTTAGATCGCTATTACGTCACCTTTCAATTTCTCCGCTTTTTAGAGGTTATCTGTTCCGAGGTATTTGTTTCCCTTCACCGGGTGCCATTTACGCACTTTCAGAATTTTGATTTCTTCTAAGGTCAGGGTTTCACCCGCGAAAGTATAGTCTCCTTTGTCTGATCCGGGAGCAAACATAAGCCTGTACGCTGCCATGGCAGCCGTTTTGGGGTCGAAAAAGAACGTCCACACCTCTTTTCCCATACCGGGCTCATAGACTACTTTGGGGCTTTGGTATTTTTTGCCATTGAATGCCTCTGTGGAAACTGTGTCTGTATTGATGGCGCCTTTATCCCTGAGCTTCATCGGAATCCATACAGGTATCCGTAAAAGCTTTGTGCCCCTGTGACACCTTCAACAGCTTAAAGACAGGGAATGCTTTTTCCTTGCATATACATCACTTCATTTCAAAGCCGCCCGCCTCATCCTATATTCTGTTGTTTTCGTATGAGAAATTTACTTTTTAACAGGGGCTGTCTGTGTCATTTTCACCCTTGTGGCTTGAATGTATAGCCGAAAATCAATAAACAGTTGATCAACAAGGGTAGCTTATTTTTGTGCCGGTTCAGGTACTGACAGTGTAAACTATCGCTTTGACGTTTACCTTCATTCTCTTACGCCATTTTCTCTTTAAAGTAAAATCATTATGCTAAAAACTATCCCGATTGCCGCTTTAATGCTTCTTACCATTTCTTGTAGTAACACAAACCAAAGCCATCAAAAAGCTGTTCAAATTGTGGACCAGTGTATTGAAGAACATGGTGGTAAAAATTACAGGGATATGGATGTTTCTTTTGATTTCCGGCAATTCAGAATTCACCTTAAGCAGAAAGGAGGCTTTTTTTTATATGAAAGAACGACAAGGGATTCGCTGAACAATGAGGTGCATGATATACTCACGAATGACTCTTTCACAAGGGAAATAAACGGGAAAAAGCAGGATCTGACTGCGGAAGAGGTGAATAAATACAAAGAAGGACTGAATGCCATCGCCTATTTTGCTTTACTTCCCTATAAACTTTCTGAACCAGCCGTCAAACTGAAATACCTGGGAGAAACGACAATCGAAAATAAAAAGTATGATAAGGTAGGCGTTTCGTTTGAAGCAGCTGGTGGCGGAAAAGACCACCAGGATGAATTTTGCCATTGGATAGCTCAGGATACGCATACATTAGACTATTTGTCCTATGCAAGTGGTGGTCCCAGATTCAGAAAAGCAACCAAAAGAGAAAGGGTGGATGGGGTTGTGTTCCAGGAATATGAAAACTACGTAGTTCCCGATAGCACCCTTGCTACGTTCAACTATGACAAAGCTTATTTAACCGGAAAGGTGAAGCTGCTTTCAAAAATTCAGCAACAGAACTACACCTCTCATAAATAAAATTCCAAAAGACAGCATTGATACCTTCTGTTGATTAAGCTTGCAACCTTAATAGGTAAAGGGAACATCAACGACCGTTTTGTCCCATGCCAATCTCATTACACCTGCCTTGTCTCCTTTCTCTTCAAACTGAATCGTGAAATTCTCAATGGTATTATTCACTTCAGTGGCAGGTGCAGTGACCCTCAAGACATCATTTTCGGCTTTATATCTATAAGCCCCCCAATAATCCACATCGCTGTTTAAAATTATGGTCCATTCCTTTTCACCGGGAATGGTAAAAAGGGAATACGTTCCTGCCTTAACTCTCTTTCCGGCCAGTTCTATATCCTGGTAAAACTTAACCTCCGTGGCTTCATTCGCACCGGCTCTCCAGACTTTGCCATAAGGAATCAGCTTTCCATAAATCTCTCTTCCGTTCTTTTGAGGCCTGCTGTAAATAACCCTGGCAACAGCTTTTTCTCCAGCCTTTCTGTCATGGGCGAAATTATCAGGGAAATACGCCATGTCCATCGGGCTTTTATCAAGGCCCCTGAAGTTTTGCGCATTTGATCCGGTAGAAACTACAATGAGGAAGAGGAGGGCAAAAAATACACTTTTCATGATGATTTTTTTGAGTGCAACAGATGATTTCAATGTTTACCATGTACACTGGTTCTGCTAATTAAAAGAGTTGCAATCCTGTAATATGTTACTGGTTGAGCTGTTACGAAGTTAAGATAACCCTCCTGCTTTTCTGCATTATTGCTGATTGTTTTTATGCAGGAACTTTCTACAAAGATTGACATCGAAGCTATCTGTAGCTGAAACGTGTTACACAATCAATACCGGTGATCAGGCTTTAACAGTCAGGATATTGTTCTGAAAGCCCGCATGCCCGGAATGCTTTCTCCCCGCACATAAGACTCATCCGGATTTCGGCTGGCATGTTCTGCCGCTCTTTTTTCCTCCGGTTTCGGTAGAAAACGTTGTAGCTGTACGAAGCACCATGATCAGGACCTTGTCCAATGACCTGGACTGGATGCTGCGAGGCATAATAAACTTCAGCAAGTCACTTTGAGCCTTTCTTTCCACCCGGCATCTGTAAGTTGCACCGGGTAGACTTGTCGTTTACCTTCTTTCCCGGAAGTCTTTTGTTGGGCATTGTCCCGGGAAGCCAAAAGCAAAGCGAAACCCGCTAAAAGAATGGATAAACGTAACATAAAACTCTTTGATGATAACGTATAAACCTGCACCGGGGATTAGGCAATATCACAAATTGCCGTAATTAGAAGAAGTTTTCCGCAGTGGAGGGTTTCCTAAGGCTTACCGGCCAGTTCTAATGAAACAAAAATCAACTACAAAGTTATCCAAGCGCACACAGCTATCTTTGTGTGTACTATACGATTTGCTCAGCCCTTTTCCTTTTAGTATAGGCTAATTTCTGTCAGGGAATAATAAGTATTGCAGATTTGTAAGGTAAGGATCGCTAACGGAAGGCGTCATACCGATGTTGGCTTTATTTTGTTGTATCAAACGTATTGATAAACCCAAAAACACAACACATGAAATACGTCATTCTTCCTTGTTTAATTTTTGCCTTGCTTTCATGCAATGGCTCATCTGATAAAAATACAATAGGCTACCAGGTTGCAGAAGCAAATGGTGTAGAAAACTTTCAAAAGGCTGAGATGCTTGAATTCATCTTTAATGTACAGCGGGATACAGCAGCCCCATCCAGCCGCCACTGGCAATGGTTCCCAAAGAGCAATGAGGTTGTTTTTATATCTGACAGTGCCACTACCCGGTTCAAGCGGAATGATACGACAACCCAGGAGCTGAAGCAGTTAAATGCAAGGTTTACAAATGATGAATACTGGCTCTTGTTTCCCTACCATCTAAAGTGGGATAAGGGCCATGAGCTTTTTGACAGCAGCAATCAAGTGGCTCCTATCAGCGGAAAAAGCCTTCGGAAGATTACTGTAAAATACAATGACAACGACGGTTTCACGCCGGGTGATATGTACAAAGTATTCGTTGATGAGAAACACCGCATACAGGAATGGTCCTTTCACAAAAAGGGTGCAGCAGAACCTTCTTTGATTACAACCTGGGAAAACTATGCTGATTTCAATGGGTTGAAATTGGCGCAGGAGCACAAGTCAAAAGACGGGAAGTTCCGGCTTTGGTTTTCCGGGATCAAAGTAAAATAACATCGAATTTTAGTGCAGATGACCTGGTTATAGCAGTACGTTATTTAATTTAACCACATTTACCCGCTGTTTCGTATAGAACCTCAAGCGCTGTAGCTTCTCCTGATCCGGTATATTGCCTTAATATCCACAACGTGAATTGCTTCGTCAGGTGGAGGATACCGGAGTTCAACCTCGCATCTTTTTCTGCACTTGAAACCTTAGAGATTTTGAGATGAAGAACATCAAAAATCCTATGCATTCCAGCTCTCTCATGTTTGATCTGGAGCAGTCAACTCACTGCACACGTGATTCATTTACAATGTTTACGTAATTTTAAAGTGTTAGGTTCGAATCCGGGTATTCGAGCTCTTGATCCCTCCTTCATTGAAGACAAAATTGAGGACTACCATCTTCGGCTTATCGAGAGTTTGCCCTTGGCAGTAAGCATTCGGTAGGTTAGAAGCTTTGAATATCAACCTGCAACTTATTCCATCTTATATCCAAAAGTATCTATCTTTATAGAAAGGAAAGGTGATGAAAGCTCGATGGGAAAAGTACTATCCTTTATAAAAGTTGAATTCACTTTAGTACTACCAACCTAATATACCCGACAGATCATTACAAAGGGGAGGAATCCATCCCCGGCTATTGCTGAAAATATATCAAGATGTCTTCTTTTAAAGCTCTCATTTGTGTTGTATTTACCTGTCTTACCTGCATAGGCACTTATGCTCAGAAAAGTCAAAGAAGATTAAAGGTGCTGATAGTAGATGGCTTTAGTAATCATGACTGGAAGCAAACGAGTAAACTAACCAAACAGATTCTTGAGGAAACAGGTAAATTCATTGTTACGGTATCTACAGCACCTGCAACTGTTGGAGATAGTAATTGGGTTAATTGGAAGCCGGGCTTTTCAAGCTATGATGTGGTTATCCAGAACACAAATAACATTCAGAACAAAGCTTTGCGTTGGCCCCAAAGGGTTGAAAAAGAACTTGAAAATTATGTAAGTTCAGGTGGCGGGTTATATATTTTACATTCTGCCAACAATGCCTTTCCCCATTGGAAGGAATATGATAAAATGATTGGTTTAGGCTGGCGTAACAAAGAAACGGGATATGCACTTGAAATTGGAGCCGATGGAAGTATCATAAGGATTCCTCCTGGTGAAGGTAGCTATACCAACCACGGAAAAAGGTTTGATGCACTTATCCACAATGTAAGGCGACACGCGATCAATGAAGGATTTCCAGAATATTGGTTAACCCCTTCTATGGAACTTTATACCTACGCGAGGGGACCTGCTAAAAACTTAACCGTATTATCTTCTGCATATGACACAGGCACCAGGAAAACGTGGCCGGTTGAGTGGGTAGTAAGATACGGTAAAGGGAAAGTATATAACTCAAGTATGGGTCACTTATGGAAGGATGAAGTGTACCCTGTAAGTTTCAGATGTATAGGATTTCAAACTGTCATGATAAGGGTTACGGAGTGGTTAGCTTCGGGAAAGGTAAATTACCAGGTCCCTGTGAATTTTCCGACGAAAGATGCAATAAGTATCCGTAACGAATAGAGATGTTAACGCGAATGTAGTTTATAGAATAGTTTCTATCAGTGCGTCTTTTACGCTATCAGGCTTGTAAAGTGGAAACTAAGGTGATTATTGCTTTCGATAAAGTGATTGGGATACCTAAACAACTTCGATGCCAGTGCACGCTCTTAGATGCCCAAAGATAAAAAGGTAAAACTGAGCGT
Source organism: Segetibacter sp. (assembly GCA_030146445.1). GTDB lineage: Bacteria > Bacteroidota > Bacteroidia > Chitinophagales > Chitinophagaceae > Segetibacter. Next base: position 5,929 of record JASLBT010000258.1, read on the forward strand.
AGCAACGATGACGCCATGTAAAACTGATGCTGGTATCAAAAACTTACCGAAGTTATACGCAATAGTGTGACAGATGAAGGATCTGAGCTATTTCCATAACAAGATTACTATCATGCCGATTAAACTTACCATCCGAACAAAAACAACATCTGTTATTTTGCAAATGGTCATACCATTTTTGATTTTATCATCAGTGCACGCTCAAAAGACCTTTTTTATGTCACCCGGAAATAAAGGTGGCGGAAAAGGGACTCTTAAGAGTCCTTTCTCGTCTTTTGAACAGGTGCTAAAAGAGGTGGCAAAAGTTAGTAAAGCTATGACCGGCAATATCGTTGTTAACCTGCGCGGGGGAACTTACAATATTTTATCTCCAATAGTATTTAAAGAACAACACTCAGGCAACAATGGTTATAATATCATATTCAAAGCCTACCAGAGTGAGGTACCTGTAATTAGTGGCGGCACCAGGGTAACCGGCTGGACGAAGGTTAAGGATAACGTTTATAAAGCTACATTGAACAGGAAGACAAAACTTCGCTCTCTTTTTGTTAACGGCAAGAGAGCAAAAATGGCAGGAACAGAAAACTATATTTCAGGTTTTGGCAGTTGGGGACAATACCATGTGAACGGAACAGAGGCCTGGAGTAGTGGTCAAGGTACTGCTGTAGATGGAATTAAGTTTTCTGCTGAAGATATTTCAACGTATAAAAATCCTGGTGACGTTGAAATCGTACAGAACAGAACCTGGACAGAAAAAATATTATGTGCAAGGGATATTGAAAAAAGTGGTGATACTGTTATTGTAAAGTTGCAACAACCTTACGGCGCTATTGCAACCTCTATGGCGTGGGCTGGAAGGATAGATTATGATAAAAAGTTCTTAATAAGAAATGCTTATGAATTGCTTGATTCTCCCGGTGAGTTCTATTTTGATAAAACTTCGCATACCCTTTATTACTATAGCGGTGGTGAAGATATGACATCAGCAGAAGTAATTGCACCTACAGCGGAAGGGCTGATAAGAATATACGGTTCATCAACATCATCAAGGGTTCAAAATATACAGTTCCATGGATTGACGTTTTCGTATGATGACTGGAACCTGATGAACGTTGAGGGTTCACGTGCCTTTGCCGGCATTCAAAGTCTTGGCCTTGCTGTTAAATACATACCTAATGGTAACTGGCATCCCACTGAATACAATAGTACTGATGTGCCACCCGGCGCTGTTGATGTAAAAAATGCAAACAACATACAATTCATTCGAAATCGTTTTGAACATATCGGAGCAGCAACTTCTGTCAGCCTTGTGAACGATGTGGTCAATTCAAATGTAACCGGTAATTACTTCTATGATTTGCTTGGCAATTCAGTTAATGTTGGTCATCCGCAACACTATAAAATTGGTGATGGTGATATTTACAAAAAAGGACAGGAAGGAGTGTGTAAGAACATTAGCGTAGCAAATAATTATGTAAGGGGAGCATGCATAGATTTCAGGCAGGTAGAAGGTATAACTTCATTCTTTGTTGAAAATGTTAAGCTGGACCACAATGATGTGAGCGGAACACCCTATGGGGCCATTACCTGTGGTTGGTGGTGGGGAAATGCCGGCATTCCTCCGTCAAAGGTAGCAAAAAATAATTCTATGAGTTATAACAAAGCTGGTAATACTCACCTGGTTTTGAGCGATGGAGGAATTTTATACGCACTTGGTGAACAACCTAATTCTAAAATAACGAGGAATTACTTATACAATGGTCCGCGCTGTATTTATCCTGATGATGGATCTGCATACTGGACGATTACTGACAATACGATTCAAAACTTAAGACAAAACTGGTGGCTTCATATCTGGTCGCCCAGGTGTCATGATCTTATCGCTTACAGGAATTTTGTAAAAGATAACATATTACTTGATAATGGAACAGACGATATAGTGACCAATACCACTAATTTTCGCATTAATGATTTTAATGAAGATGCAAAGAAGATAATTGCAGGCGCGGGGATCGAAAATGCTTATAAAGATATCATTCCTAAAGATGAACCAACTGTAAAATCTATCTATCCTTTTTTTGAAAAGGGACATCAATAGGAGAAAGTAAAAAGTAAAGACGTTTTTAGCAACAGGTCTTTGTCAACGATAACGATTGTAGTATCAGCAACTATCATTTCGATGTGGAGAATCAAAATCATCGATCAAGGGGTAAATCTGCTACTCCGGAATGAAGCATCAACCAGATCAACAACGGAACCTTTCGTCGTAAATCCCGCTTCTTTGTGAGACAGTTCTCTGTTATAATCGTCCCGGATGTTTAACAGCGGGTATTTTCTTCATCCCAAAAGGTACCACTTTTAAAGTCGGGATGCTCCAAACCTCGTTGTTTACCTTAGGCTGCTCCATAACCTGCTTTACTCTTACCGGCGATCGCATTTTGCTGCGTTTGCGGATGTTTACCTGAAGATTGGTGTACACGCTGTGCACTCCTTCGCTCCATTCAATTATAGCCAGTGTTGCCAATGCAGTGATAGCTGTGCCAAAAATCAAGGGCAGGATGTTTTAGCCCCAGGCTATCTAGCTCATCTATTAACTTTGGGAAGCTTACAATTGTAACCCGCCAGCCAATTTCGTCCGCACAGGTATACATTCAGAAGATCGGACCGGCAAAAATCAAAGTGACCCTTTTGTTTCGTCTACGATAATAGGGAAACGCTATAGGAGTGGAGCGAAGGATCTGGTACAGGAAAAAATTGGATATTTAGGAGTCGCTATAATAAATAGCAACATTCCCTTCTTTGTTTAGTTGAAATGCTGAAGCTGCTGCCTGAGAGAATAAAGGACAAAATTTTAGAAAAATCAATGCAACGGTTTCACCGTACACAAGCAATACAGTTCTCCCGGAGGCAGAAAAATCCTGAAAAAAAAAGAGAGTATAGTATAGTATAATACAATTTGTCACACTATATTTGGTCAGCTAAATGCTCTCCGCCCATCGGACCCCGTATTTAGAACGATTGTTTAAAACCTAAAACAGCTATATGAACCTGAAAAAGGCCACAAGATTGCTTTGTGCATTCTTATTGTTGGCAATGAGTTGGACAGACATTCAAGCCCAGCAAAAATCGGTAGCAGGAAAAGTTATTGATCAACTGACAGGGCAACCTTTGCAAGGAGTAACTGTAAGTGTAAAAGGAAGCAAACAAACAGTTGTTACCGGCGCTGATGGAACGTTTGCCATACCTGTTTCTTCTGATGATGCAGTCCTTTCTTTTTCTTATGTTAATTATGGCACTCAGGACGTAAAAGTAGGGACGCGAAATAACCTTACGCTTACTATGGAGCAAGTAACAAAGGAAATGGATGAAGTAGTTGTTGTTGGGTACGGCACCCAAAGAAAAAGCGATTTAACAGGATCAATTGCTCAATTAAAGGTAAAGGATGTTAATTCCGTAGCTACTTCGAATATTGCTGATGCATTACAGGGTAGAGCTGCTGGTGTAGCCATTATCACCAACAATGCACCTGGTAGCCAGCCTACTATACGTGTAAGAGGCGTTGGTTCGATCAATGCTTCTAATGATCCTCTGATTGTAGTTGATGGCTTCCCTTTAGAAAATGCTTCTCTAAATGATTTCAACTCAAACGATATTGCGTCTATTGAGATATTGAAGGATGCTTCTTCTACTGCTATTTATGGCTCCAGAGGTGCTAACGGAGTTATCCTAATCACGACAAAGACAGGTGGTGTTAATCGTAATAATGTCTCTGTTTCGTCATACTACGGGGTACAAACCCCCTCACGTTTGATCGAGATGCCGAACAGGGAGCAGTTTATAGATTTCATAAACGCGGCATATACAAACACGGTCAACAGGCCAGTGTACAGTTCCACTAACCCGGCACCTGCTTATAACGAAGACTGGCAGGATGCATTGTTAAAAGAAAAGGCTCCAATTCAAAACCATACTATAAGTTTTAGTGGTGGAAGTGCAAACACCAAATACCTTTTATCTGCCGGCATGTTCTCCCAGGATGGTTTATTATTAGAGTCGGGGTTTAAACGGTATACAGTACGAACTAATCTCGAGCATAACCTGTCACAATGGTTAACAGTAGGAACACACCTGCAGGTAAATCGCTCCAATAGAAAGTTTTTTGATCCGGGTGTAGAGAATATTTTTCGCTATGGATGGCCAACGATGCCTGTAAGACAAACCGATGGATCTTTTTACTATGCAATAGATGATCCTACACATCGTAATTATGTAGAAGGTAGATGGAACCCTGTAGCCGATGCGGGACAAATCACCAATACAACGGGAACCGGTCGTGTTATCGGGGATGTATATGCAAATTTCAAATTGACTAAGCATCTGAGTTTCAGAACAAACTTTGGAACTGACTTTAGTAATAGTAAACAGTATTTCTATGCTACTTCTAAATCAACTATGGGATGGAATAACAGGGGTAGTGGAAGACAACTTTATGCCCATCAGCAGCAACTGCTGAATGAGAATATCTTGTCGTATGATAACCGCTGGAACAAACATAAGCTCAACGCAACCGCTGTATACTCGTATCAGCAATACGTTTATGAGTCGCTTTCGGTTAGTGGGACGGGTTTCCCAACTGATCTAACAGGTTTTAACGACGTTTCGCTTGCCAATATTGTAAACAAGCCAGTTTCAGACAAGTATTCAAATAAGTTAGTATCAGGAACGGGTCGTGCTTCTTATGTTTACGATGACCGTTATTTAGTTACGCTTACTGGCAGGTACGACGGGTCATCAAGATTTGGAGCTAACAGCAAGTGGGGCTTTTTTCCGTCAGTAGGTCTCGGTTGGAATGTTACTAACGAGGATTTCATGCAGCCTTATACCGATGTAATTTCTGACTTGAAGATAAGAGGGAGCTATGGGTTTATAGGTAACCAGGAGATCGGTAATTATAGATCTTTATCCCTTCTGTCACCCACTAACTATGTAACAGGAAATACGCAATTATTGCTAGGCTTAAATGAAGGGATTGGTAACCCTGACTTGAAATGGGAAAGCACCAGGCAAGTTGATATCGGTTTCGACGCCTCTCTTCTTAGAAACCGCATCAACCTTACTGTTGATTACTACCACCGGAAAAGCAACGATCTCATCTATCTTGTACCTATACCTACTACCTCAGGTTTCTCAAGTGCTTTCAAAAACATTGGAGACGTAGAAAATAAAGGTATCGAATTGAGCCTTAACGTTAAAGTGATAAATAATAATAACATCAAATGGAGTGTTGGTGGTAATGTCACTCGTAACAAAAACAGGATCTTATCCTTATTTGGGGATGTGAATTCTGTGATGCTCAGGGATGAACAGGGCGTAGCAAGGATGCTGAAAGTAGGCCAACCGATCAATGCGGTATACACGCGTCAATCTAATGGCATCATAAGTACTCCGGAAGAGTTAGCTGAAGCAAAAAAGATACAACCTCGCAATAACTTTTTGGAACTCGGAGCAGAATGGTATGTCGATCATAACGGAGATGGTAATGTAACGTCAGCTGATTATGTAAATATCGGCACTACAGAACCGAACTTCTATTACGGTGTAAATACGAATCTTTCTTACAAAAGAATCACTTTAGATGTGTTTGGTCAGGGTGCAACTGATATTGCTACCACCTACACAGGATATGGACTCATCGGCGATTACCAAATACAGGGACGTAATTATACGCCTTCTAAATACGCTTTGGAGAGAATGTGGTCTCCTTCGAATCCTAACGGTACGTTTTCAAAGGCCGGCACCAAACAAGGTCATTTTTCTAACAGGTCTAATGGGGGCAGAAACTTCTTTATCGTGAGAAATATTCGTTTAGGATATGACTTCAATCCTGCAATCCTGAAAAGATTATCTGTTCAGAATGTCAACGTCTATATAAATGCGCAGAATTTTGTAACTTTCACAAACTTCAGGGGCTACAATGCTGAGACTGGTGATGTGACAAATCCTTTTGCAAAGACACTAATGTTGGGTTTCAATTTTAATTTCTAACGATACAAACCTATAAAATGAAAACAGCGATATATGCCATCATGGCTGTAGTTATAATTTCTTCCTGTACAAAACTTAATGAGACTGTTTATAGCAATATTGCATCTCAGGATTTTTATAAAACAGAGAGCGATCTTAAAACTGCGGTAACATCCGTTTATAAACACTACCAATCGGCTTTTGGTGGTGGGGATGTTTATAATTACTTCATGATTATTGAGTCTGCTTCCGAAACAGGCGCACCTACACGTACGAAAAATAATCCCCATGTATTTAACAGCTGGGGATATGCAAATGATGCCGATAATACCATCAGGAAATGGGGTGACTCCTATCAGATCATAAATCAAGCAAACGCAGTTTTAGGTCGTGGAGAAGGCATAGCTATGGATGCGGACAAAAAGGCTCAAATTTTTGCGGAAGCTCGTTTTATGAGAGCTCTTACGTTCTTTCACCTGGTAAGGTTATATGGCGGCGTGCCTATTCCATCCGGGTATACGGCAAGTCTTAACGATCTTGAAATACCGAGAAAGTCAGTAGACGAAGTATACGATTACATAATTGAGGATTTAAAATACGCGGCGGAGAAATTACCCAAAAAGGCACAACGCGCTGCAAACGAAAAATGGAGGGCTACCCAGGGAGCAGCTTTGGCGTTGCTAGGTAAAGTGTATCTAAACAGGGCCAGCATGACAGAAGGTGCTCAAAAAACAACGTACTTCAACGAAAGCAAAGAATATTCATTAAGGGTCATTAATTCGAATGAGTACCAGCTTGAACCGGAATTCAAGAACCTATGGATGTGGTATAATACAGCCAACAAGCACGGTAGAGAATCTATTTTCGAAGTAGAGCACGGTTATGTAGGTGTTCCCGGCGATGAAACAAATGCTTCCCGTTTTCATATAGATGGTGGTTTGAATATTGTAGACCGGAATTTTGGATCTTACATGTACTACCGCTACGGGCCATCATTCACTGCTTATAAGTCTTTCAGTGATAATGACGCCCGGAAGGATGCCACGTTTTTGACCTCTATTAAATTGTCGAATGGTCAAACTATAGAATGGGTTGAGGAAGATAAGGGTGATCATCCGGGGTCTAAAGGTTGGCCAAGTGCAACTCCTGGTAACCTAAAATATTATGACCGTAGTGAACAATCGTTTACCACTGGAAGTCCGGCAACAAACTACTACGTAATCAGATATGCAGAAGTCTTGTTAAACTATGCTGAAGCAGAAAATGAACTGAACGGCCCTACTTCTGAAGCTTATAGTAAAATAAACGAAGTAAGAAGAAGAGCTAAACTGGCAGATTTACCGGCCGGGCTGACTAAGGAGCAATTCTCAGATTTGTTATACAAGGAAAGAGTATTTGAATTAATAGGAGAGGGTCAAGTGTATTATGATGCCTTGAGGACAGACAGACTTGGAAAAGAGGTCAAAGCCGAGGTAGATTATGGTGTAGCAAATAAAATGTGGTTGTATTCACCCTTATTATTTACGCCTAAGAAGACATTCCTTTGGAAGATACCCACCTACGACCTGAACTCAAATAAAGCACTCGTGCAAAATCCGGATAACTAGCTTACGATAGGGATGACTGTTTTAATGGGGAACTGCCTTTCAGTTCCCCTTTTTTTAGCAAAAAAATTATCAGCCCTTGCATCACTTTCTTTTTTTAAGAAGATAATTAATCGAAACTGTTCATCGTCAATCCCCAAATCCAATACTCAAAAATTCTATGCGCCTTTGGTAAGCATATGGTTGTTCCTGGTAATAAACTGTGGTGCATCTGCTTAAAATTTAACTGCCAAACCTCAAGAGGCCGGGTACCAACCGAAGAGGACTTCTTTAGCCAGGCACAACAAAGTGCCTGAATGGATGCGTAATCTTAGTTCGGCATCTATGTGCATGGGGGTCGTTTATGCTGTACCTGCATACAGGCAGTGTTTGATATTGCCAGATGGGCACGGTCGTTCGGTGAGGCTATCTACGACACCAAGCCAATTGCTGTACTTGGTGAAACAAACGGAATAGGGCAGAGGGTTTATTGCACCCAAAGAAGAAAGACTGTTATGCAGTTGTCCTTGACAGGCCAGCAGCGCAAAAAGGCTAAACAATTGCAAACTGATGTATCCGTCATATTAAGCAAATAAAAAGCAACAACGTAAAACGTAAAATTAGGGTGGCACGCTGCTCGGTTTAAAAAGGCGTGGAGAAAAGTACTTTTCAAACAACATCCACGCGCTCACGCTTACCCTTCCCGGGAAAACAAGAGTGCCGTCTGAAATTGCACATGTATTTCGAATTGAATTAGAATTATACGCGGTATGAAAACAACAAGTCATTGTTTATTAGCATCTTTTCTTTTAATCGGTTCCTTCTTTTTGCTTTTAACCAATAGCAATGGCCAGTCCAAAAAAAGCAGCTCTCTCAAGAGTGATAATTCGACAAACATCCAGGGATGGAAGAGTGCTTCTTTCAAGGTGCTTTCTCCTGGTTATAAAACGTTTATCACATCTGAATTCGCGAACATATTTCCTGGCCGGAACAACAGCATTGTAAAAATTGCTCCTCAACTGGACGGACTAACCGGAATTATACCGGCAAAAAGCACTGTTAACGTTGATGATCTAAGAATCTCGTTTCAGCAGCCGGCCCAGCTGTTAATTGGTCTTTTTACCGACTCTTTAAAAAGTAGTGCTGAGGCTGCTGCCTTATTGAATAAACTAAACGTAGGCAAGGGACAACTTGCCCGAAATGCAGTTCTACAGAATGCCGTTACCATAACAGGTTTGCCGGCTGTTGATGTATATGCTGTTCAATTTTCAAAAGGTACACATACAATTAAGTGGCCTAAAGAACACAGTACCGCTTTTACTTTTCTGGGGGTTATCAAAGGCACCGAAATAATTAGAACGTACAATGCGGGCTTACCAGATGGACGTTTGTGGGATCCTTTTATCGTAGAGGGTTTTAATGACGAGAAACCGCTGTTTGGAATCTTGGGCGGTGAAAATGCCCCTGTTGTTGATGAAGGCATGCCCGGAACGGAAGGCATACAAGGTGGCTTTGAGGGAGGTGTTTGCGTAAAGGTGGGAGATACATACCACATGTTCCCCACAGAACGTGCCGGCGAGAAAGGTATAGCAGCCTATTACGACCGTGTAAAAACACGAATTGGACATTGGACGAGCAAAGACGCTGTTCACTGGAAGCGTGAAAAAAGCATTTACCAGGCCAGTGGCACCTATGCCGTTACCGAGGATGATAACCCGATGAATGACCGCAGGGCTGCAATATGGTCATACATGCCGGTATTTAACAAGGAAAAGAACAGGTGGTACGGCTATTATCTTACGTATACGGTAAGCAGGGAAATAGAACCTAACCATTCTTTTGGACGTATCTGGCGCACCGAATCGCAGACGAAAGGCATGGAAGGGATCGGTGGACCATATTCCGACGGTCAGCTCATTATGGAACCGGGTTGGGATTCCCAATTGTGGGAAGGCAGACAAGGTGTTGCATCCTTCTTTCCTTATCCTGTTAAGGATGGATATCTTGGATTCTATTCAGGTGCCTATCCTTATTTGAAGCGGGAAGACTACCCTAAAAAAATGGGAAAAGGCTGGTTTATCGGTTTAGCTAAGTCCAAATCATTAGAAGGTCCCTGGACAAGATTAGATACTACCGTTAACCCTGTAAAGTCAATCCACCCAACATTTGTTGAAAATCCAATTGTATATCAACTGCCTAATGGGTTATACATCGCCCTTTTCGATGGCGGACCGGAAGGTTGGGGGCATCGTTTCCCAAACATGATCGCATATACCACCTCAAAAGACGGTTACCATTGGAGTGAAGCACATTACCTCCCGATTCAAACCAAAGTAAAAAAATGGTGGGATATCATGCGTACCCCGCTGTGCCTCGTCGATGAAGGTAATGATGTTTACACAATCGTGTATGCTGCTATTGTAAGCTCGAAGCGTTTTCACCCAATGGGAATGGTAAAGGTGAAGTTGAACAGAGCCGTGATGGAAGCTAAAATGAAAGAAGACCACTAACTTATTGAACCGATAAACCTGATTAATTATCATGCAAAAGCTTTTTCAATTCATAACACTTCTTAGCAGCTTTTTTCTTTTGATTTCGTTTCGGGCGGATGCCAAAAAGGAAAACCCAAAGAACAAAACTGTTACTCTGGTCACATCATCCTCTCCAAACAACCGTGTTCAATTCGGAACAGAAAAGTTAGCCGCTGCTTTGAAAAAGAGGGGGTATGTTGTTACGCTCACACATAAGAACATAGTTGCAAACGGTAGCAACGTTGTTGTGGTTGGAAGAATAAACGACCCATTGGTGATGAAGGCATTATCTACAAATAAAATTGTCGTAAAAAAAGAACCGGGCAGGGAAGGTTTTGTTATTGCTTCAGCTAATCAACAAATTGTAGTGGGTGGAAAAGATGAAACCGGAACATTGTATGGCTGCCTTGAATTAGTTGACCGCATAACGGCCAGTGGTTTTTTACCTAAAGCGATCGATGTGAATGACGCCCCCGAAATGGTTTTACGTGGCACATGTATCGGTGTACAAAAAACGACCTATTTACCTGGAAGAACAGTGTATGAATATCCTTATACACCTGAAACCTTTCCCTGGCTATACGATAAAAAGCTCTGGATACAATACCTCGATTCACTTGTAGAGAACAGGATGAACTCTTTGTACCTATGGAATGGTCATCCTTTTGCTTCCCTGGTGAAATTAAAAGATTATCCATATGCAGTAGAGGTAAACGATGCTACTTTCAAACAGAACGAGGAACTCTATCGCTTCCTGACAAAAGAAGCAGATAAAAGAGGGATATGGGTGATTCAAATGTTTTACAACATCATTGTTTCAAAGCCTTTCGCTGAAAAGCATGGTATCAAAACACAGGACCGCAACCGTCCCATCGTTCCGGTTATCGCGGATTATACCCGAAAGTCCATTGCTGCGTTCGTGGAAAAGTATCCGAACGTTGGTTTGCTGATTACTTTAGGGGAGGCGATGGAAGGCGCAGGACAGGATGATGTTGACTGGTTCACCAAAACCATTATTCCTGGTGTAAAAGATGGATTGAAGGCGCTAGGCAAAACGGAAGAACCTCCCATTGTATTACGTGCCCATGATACCAATGCGCCAAACGTAATGGATGCTGCCCTTCCTTTATACAAAAACTTGTACACCATGGCTAAATATAATGGTGAAGCGTTAACCACGTATACACCACGTGGTCCATGGGCCGAATTGCACCGTAAGTTGAGCAGGATTGGCACGGTACAAGTAGAAAATGTACACGTTCTCGCTAACCTGGAACCTTTCCGTTATGGCTCGCCTGACTTTATTCAAAAAAGCATACAAGCAATGCACAACGTGTACGAAGCAAATGCGTTGCACCTTTATCCGCAAGCTTCGTACTGGGACTGGCCATATGCTGCGGATAAATCGAAAAATCGTTTGTTACAGCTTGAACGCGACTGGATTTGGTACAAAGCCTGGGCTCGATATTCATGGAAGGCCAATCGTGAACGTAAGGAAGAATTAAATTACTGGGGAGGATTATTGGCTGCCAAATTTGGCAGCGATTCAAAAGCTGGTCAAAATATACTTACAGCTTACGAAGAGACAGGGGAAATTGCACCCAAACTACTACGACGTTTCGGTATCACCGATGGTAATCGTCAAACAATGACCCTGGGAATGCTTATGAACCAGTTGATCAACCCTTACCGATATGGTTTGTTTACGTTGTTATATAATTCAGAAGGTCCTGAGGGCGAGATGCTGACCGAGTACGCCGAGAAAGAGTGGAAAAAAGAAACGCATGTCGGTGAAACGCCGGTACAAATTATCAACGAAGTAAAAGTACACGGGGCGAAAGCTGTGGAAGCCATTGAAAGAGCTACGCCTGCGGTAAAGTTGAACAAAGAAGAATTCAGTAGGCTAAGGAATGATATGCACATTTACAATGCATTAGCTAATTCGTATGCAGAAAAAGCGGACGCTGCTTTATTAGTGTTGCGCTATAAATATTCCAATGATATAAAAGATCTCGAAAAGGCTTTGCCTCACCTGGAAAAAAGTGTCGTTTATTATAAAAAGCTGGCTGATCTAACCAAAGAAACTTACTTGTATGCCAATAGCATGCAAACACAGCAAAGAAAGATACCTGTTGGAGGTAATGACGGCAAAATGAAGACATGGGTAGAATTGCTGCCCGTTTACCAGCAGGAGCTCAATACATTTAAGAAGAAGATCGATTCGTTGAAAGCACCTTCTACTGCAGCCAGCAAGAGTCAGGGTATACTGAAAAATGCTGATGTTACCCTGGATACACAACCAGAAGGTTACTATGCTATCAATACGGGAAAGAGTTTGTTTACCGACACCGCTACTTACATAAAAGATTTTGCAGAGGAATTGAAAGAATTAAATGCATTGAAACTGTCCAGAACGAAGCAAATTGCAGAAGGAACAATAATCAATTTTAGCAATAAAAAGCCCGTAAAAGTGCTGGTCGGCTATTTTGATTCAAAAGACAGTAGATTTTTACAAGCACCGCAATTGGAAATCGATGCAAGCGCCAACGACTACGGGCAGGCTGAGCCTAAAATCAGAAATGCTATCATCGTTTCCGGTATGCCGGCCGTCAATATTCATACGTTCACTTTTCCGGCGGGCACCAATACTCTTTCTTTAGCAAAAGGAACGGCATTGGTTTTGGGATTTGTTGAAGACAGTGAATCGATTCGTGTATACGATGCAGGACTTTCTTCCGGAGGTATAAAACGTGAACTGGATTGGCTTTTTGAATAAGATTGTATAGCAGGATAGTTAAATATGAAGAATATTGTATTGAAGATGGACAGTTCGAATAAAAGCAAACCATGGCACCCATTGAGTTAGATCATAAATCCGCTGAACCTAAGTATCAGCAAGTTGTGAATTTCATTAAAAAGGCAATTGACAACGACGAATTAAAGTTAGGTGAAAAAATTCCCTCTGTAAACGAAGTGGCGGAGAGCACTGGCATTGCCAAAAAAACAGTCGTGCAGGCTTTTGAACAATTAAAGCAAACTGGACTTATTTACTCCGTGCAATACAAAGGCTATTTTGTCGCCAGCCGGAATACCGAGTCCAAACATAATATCTTTATATTATTCAACAACCTGAATGCTTACAAAGAAGAGATCTATGAAAGCATAAAAAGTACACTGGATGGTAAAGGAACGGTAGACATTTACTTCCACCATGATAATGTTAAGGTGTTTAACACCCTGGTAGAAGAAAGTGCAGGCAAATACACCGAGTACATCATCATGCCTACCAATAGCAAAAGCATCCATAAATCATTGAAACTGCTTCCCGATGACAAAGTGTACATCCTTGATTTAGGCTATTCGGATTGGGGAAAAAACTATCCGTCAGTTTGCCAGCATTTCGAAGACGATATTTATCAAGCCTTGAAGCAGGAATTGAAGAAAATTAGGAAGTACGACAAAATAATTTTGGTTATTGGAGCATCATCAAAGTACAATACGGTTTATACAGAAAGCGGCTTCGTTGCGTTTTGCAAAGAGCAGGGTTTTAATCACGAGTTGCTGGTACATGTTGATAATCGAACTCCCCAAAAAGGGGAGCTGTATATAGCGATAGAAGATGCGGATCTGGTACAGTTTATCAAAACAGCCAATCAATCTTCATTAAGGCTGGGAAAGGACATCGGGATTATCTCTTACAACGAAATTCCTATTAAAGAGATTGTTGCAAACGGAATTGCTACCATCTCCACTGATTTTCAAGCCATGGGAAAAAGTATCATCGAACTTATTTTGGAAAAAAGAAAGGAGCATTTAAGAAATCCAAGTCGTTTAATCGATAGGGCATCATTTTAAGGCTTATGAATGACCATATTATCAGTCGGGTAGAAACGTGGCAGGTCAAAAGAAATATTCCCTTATTTGACAGTTCAAGGACGGGACGTTCTCCCATGCCGTGGGATATTGTTATTGTTAGAATCACCACTGACACCGGATTGATTAGTGAAGTGAGTGCCATAGCACCGCGGTCGGGCAATGTAACAGAAAGTTATATCAACGACAATATTATTCCTGTCATCATCAATCGAAGTATCTACGAACGTGAAGCCATCTGGCACGAGTTCTGGACCATCGACAGGCATATAACTTTTTTCCCCGTTTACCTTCCGGGCCCCATTGATGTTGCGTTATGGGACCTGGCTGCTAAAGCGGCCAACCTTCCTTTATACAAATATCTTGGTGCCTATCGCACTTCTCTACCCGTTTATGTGAGCAGTTTGTTTCATTCGAAAGTGGAGGACTATGTTACAGAAGCAAAATCTTATATAGAAAAGGGGATTAAAGCTTATAAAGCACATCCCCCGGGACCCTGGAGAACAGACAGAGAAGTACACCAGGCGTTGCGTGACGAACTTGGTCACGACGTGGTTTTAATCACAGACCCTGTTGCTGATTATTCACTCGAAGAAGCGATACGGGTCGGACGGCATTTAGAGAAGCTGGAATATCATTGGTTTGAAGAGCCTTTCCGGGATTTTGAACTCAATAAGTATAGCCAATTAGCGTCAGTACTTGACATACCCATTGCAGGAACAGAAACAACCCGAGGTTGTCATTGGGGAGTGGCGCAGGCTATTCAACAGAAAGCAGTTGACATAGTAAGAGCTGATGTATCATGGAAACACGGCATTACAGGCACCCTGAAAATCGCCCATCTGGCGGAAGCATTTGGTATGCGTTGCGAAATTCACACCACGACCACTGGCCCCCTGGAGATGGCCAACCTACATGTGAGTTGTGCCATCAAAAACTGTGAGTACTTCGAATACTTTGTACCGGAAGATGTTTTTCAGTTTCCCATGAAATCAAAGTTGCCAATTGATGATGGTGGTTTCATTCATGTTACGGATTTACCCGGCTTGGGTGTTGAATTAGATTGGAATGAAATAGAGAATAATTGTATATCCTATAAAAGAACAGAACGGTAAAAATGTTGATTGAAAACCCGGTTGTGCACGAAGATTTCCTGTTGCAGAACGATGTAGCAAAGGAGTTGTATCATGATTATGCAAGCAAAATGCCGATCATTGATTACCACTGCCATTTGCCTCCTATCGACATTGCTGAAGACCGGAAATTTCAAAATCTTACGGAGATATGGCTTGAGGGCGACCATTACAAATGGAGAGCAATGCGTACGCATGGGATTGATGAACGTTTTTGCACCGGCGATGCAACCGATTGGGAGAAATTTGAAAAGTGGGCAGCAACTGTTCCTTTTACCATCCGAAACCCTTTATACCATTGGACGCATCTGGAGTTGAAAAACCCGTTCGGTATTAAAGATATACTTAACGAACGTTCTGCAAGAGGTGTGTACGATAAGACGGCTGATCTTTTGACAACAGAGAGGTACAGTGTAAAGAATATTTTGAGAGGGTTTAATGTAAGAAAGATATGTACGACAGAAGATCCGCTTGACGCATTAGATAGCCATCGTAACATACAGGAAAGCCGATTTGAAATAAAAGTTTCAACTGCCTGGCGGCCGGATAATGCGCTTGATGTAAGGGATGCGAGCAAGTTCAATTCTTATTTAGATCGGTTATCTGCTGTATGCAATAAATACATTGCAAGTTTTTCTGATTACCTGGAGGCCTTGCAACAAAGGCATGATTTCTTTCACGAGATGGGTTGTCGTTTGTCCGACCACGGCTTAGATACTCCGTTTCCTGTGGCAAAATATACGAAAGAGGAAGTTAGATTGGCTTTTGAAAGAATCAGAAGTGGAAAGAACCTCAGTAAAAATCAGCAGGAAAAGTTTACCTCTTGCATGATGCATCATGCGGCTGTAATGGATTATGAAAAAGGATGGGTACAACAGTTTCATGTAGGCGCGATTCGCAATGTAAATTTTAAGGCTGTTCGTGAAATTGGAGAAGCTAAGGGCTTCGACTCTATACATGATTTTAGCTATGCGCAATCAATGAGTACCTTCTTCAATCGCCTGGAAGAGGAAGGGAAACTAGCCAAAACCATCTTGTATAATCTTAATCCTCGTGACAACGAGATGATAGCCGCAATGATCGGAAATTTCCAGGATGGAAAGGTAGTGAGCAAATTTCAATATGGATCGGGGTGGTGGTTTCTTGATCAAAAGGATGGTATGGAGAAGCAGATGAACGCTTTGTCTAACCTTGGTTTGTTGTTTCATTTTGTGGGTATGGTCACTGATTCCCGAAGTTTTCTTTCCTACTCCCGCCACGAATACTTTCGAAGAATTTTATGCAATCTGTTGGGAAAAGATGTTGCGAACGGAGAAATACCGAAGGATATCGGCTTATTGAGTAAAATGGTACAAGATATTTCGTACAACAACGCAGATCAATACTTCGACTTTTAATCAACTATACTATGGAACTTTGGAAAGATGATACAGAACTCTTTTCGATCGCCCGAAAAGAACTATTTACCGCACTGGTTGGGGATATACTGGATAAACTGGGGTATTTGCATCAATTCGTTTCCCCTCACATAAAGCCTTTGAGAAGTGACATGGTAGTTATCGGCCGTGCCATGCCTGTGCTGGAAGCCGATGTTTTTGCAGAAGTGGTAGAAGCGAGCCAGCTGCCCTTGATGAAGAAGCCATTTGGAGTCATGTTCGAGGCTTTGGATAGCTTGAAACCAAATGAAGTTTACATATGCTCGGGCTCTTCACCCAGTTATGCTTTATGGGGCGGTTTAATGAGTACAAGGGCTTTGAAATTAAAAGCCGCGGGAGTCGTGGTCGACGGTTACTCGAGGGATACACCGGAGATTCTGCGCCTGAATTTTCCCACTTTTTCCCTGGGCAGTTATGCGCAGGACCAGGGTCCCCGGGGTAAAGTCATTGACTACAGAATACCTATTGAATTTGACGGTGTAAGAGTCAATCCCGGGGATATTGTGTATGGTGATCTGGACGGCGTAATAATTGTCCCGAGAGAAGCGGAAGAAGAGGCCTTTCGTGGTGCGATAGAAAAAGCAAGGGGCGAAAAGCTGGTGCAAAAAGCTTTGGAAGAAGGGATGAGTACAGTAGATGCGTTTAAGAAATTTGGCATTATGTAAAGATTGATCTATGGACAATATCTTATGGTTAGACGGGAAAGTTGCTTTAATAACGGGTGGCGGGTCAGGCATTGGCCTTGGCATAGCGGAAACATTTGCTAATGCAGGAGCCATGGTTGTGATTACCGGGCGACGTGAAGACGTGCTGCAGAAAGCAGTTGAAACTATTGGGAAAGGAGCTCGTTATTATGCGCAGGATATTTCTTTACAGAAAGAGCTGCCGGCGTTTGTTGACAAAATTGAAAGAGAAGTGGGACCGATTGATATATTAGTGAACAATGCGGGCCAGCACCTGAAAAAACCAGCGAGTTTAACCACTGATGAAGAGTTCTTAAGCGTGTTGCAAGTGCACTTGTTAAGTGTTTTCACCCTGTCCCGCGAGGTCGCCAACAGGATGAGCCATCGCAAGCGCGGCAGCATTATTTTAATTAGTTCAATGTCGGCGTTTATGGGCATGAGCCAGATAGTAGCCTATACTACTGCGAAGACCGCATTGATTGGTTTGATGCGTGCAATTGTCGCCGATTATAGCCTGGATAGTATTCGCATCAATACCATAGCACCAGGCTGGATTGAGTCAGATATGATGTTTAAGGCTATTCAATCCGATGAAAAAAGGCGGGAGAAAATCATGAACCGCATTCCCTTTCAGCGTTTTGGTAAACCGCAGGATATCGGCAACGCTGCATTGTTTTTAGCCTCTGATGCTGCTGCTTATATCACTGGTGTTTTATTGCCCGTAGATGGCGGTGCTGCGTTTGCGTTTTAATCCGGGATTGATGATAAGAAAAAAAGGACATTTTAGATGGTGGGTGGTAGCCCTACTCTTTGCCGCAACAACCATTAATTATATAGACAGACAGGTTTTAGGCATTCTTGCCCCGCAGTTGCAAAGCACTTTTAAATGGTCTGAATCAGACTATGGTTTTATCATCATGTCGTTCCAAATAGCTTATGCAATAGGCTTGCTTTCGATGGGTGGCTTGCTTGATAAGATTGGCACAAAACTCGGGTATACAATCGCAATTATTATCTGGAGTGTTGCCGGAATGTTTCATGCATTAGCAAGTAGTGTTTCTACTTTCTCACTTGCTCGTTTCGCATTGGGTATCGGAGAGTCGGCCAATTTTCCTGCCGCGGTTAAAACGGTTGCAGAATGGTTCCCTAAAATGGAGCGGTCATTTGCTACCGGTATTTTCAATTCAGGAGCGAATATAGGAGCGATCCTGGCCCCTATATTGGTTCCTGTTATTTCCCTGAAGTGGGGGTGGGAGTGGGCCTTTATCAGTACCGGAGCATTAGGTTTTATTTGGTTAATTTTCTGGCTAATCTTTTACGAGAAGCCTGAAAAAAGTGTAAGGTTAAAGGATGCAGAAAGAGATTATATATTGCAGGACGGAGAAAAGAGCGCTGGCCTAATACCATGGAAAAAAATTCTGCCGCATAAGCAAACATTAGGCATTTGCCTTGCCCGTTTCGTCACGGATCCCATCTGGTGGTTTTTTCTATACTGGCTTCCAAAGTTCTTGTTTACCAATCATGGGATTAACTTAAGTAATATCGGCTTGCCAATAATAGTGATATATGTTGTTTCTGACGGAGGATCTATAATAGGTGGATGGGTATCATCTAATTTAATCAAAAAAGGGAAAGATCCAATTGCAGCAAGGAAGATAACTATCTTGTATATGGCCCTACTGGTACTTCCTATCTTTTTCGCATCCATTACTTCAAACTTATGGCTTGCGGTAACATTGATCGCAATGGGAACATTTGCTCACCAGGGGTATGCGGCAAATATCTTTACGCTTGTTTCGGATATTTATCCTAAAAGTGCAGTAGGATCTATGGTAGGACTTTCAGGGTTCGCGGGTGCACTTGGAGGGGTTGTTTTTTCTGCTGCCGTTGGGTTAATTTTGGAATTAACGGGTAGCTATTATATCGTTTTTGGAATCGCAAGTATAGCTTACCTGTTGTGTTGGGTTATATTAAAAACGTTTGTTCCTAACAGAACGATGATTTCCATAGATTGAACGTGGGATTTGGTTCAGTCATTAAAGTTTCAATGAGGGTTACAAGTATGAACGCGAACAATATTCTGCGCATTAATATTCATGATAACGTTGCTATAGCTTTGCAATCATTGTCAGAAGGTGATGAATGTTACTTAAAGGACTCTCCGGAGCCTCTCGTGTTGCTCAATAATGTTCCTTACACCCACAAAGTTGCTATAAGCCATATAAGAAAAGGTGAAAATGTAATTAAGTATGGAAGTCCTATTGGTTCTGCTCTTCATCATATAAAGCCTGGAGAACATGTACATAGTCACAACATGAAGAGTAATTATTAAATCTATTTTGAGCACATCACCCGAGTTGATAAACTACCCCAATGAAAGGATACTTAAGAAATAACGGAGAGAAGGGTATAAGAAACGTACTATTGATTGTTTACACAGTTGAATGTTCGCATCATGTAGCAAGGGAAATTGCTTCAGATTTTAAAAATAAAGCGGTTCATGTGATTGGCTTTAGTGGATGTGCACCAAATGAATACGCGAACAACATGTTGAAGAACCTGTGCACACATGCTAATGTAGGTGCGGTGTTGTTCATTTCTTTGGGATGCGAAAACCTTGATATTGCCGGAATATCGGAAGCTGTAAAGCAATCAAAACGTCCGGTACATACATTAGTGATTCAAGAAACAGGCGGTACGCTAAAAACAATACAAGAAGGAGCTAAATGGGTAGAAGAAGCTTACGCCCAAATACAGTTGGTACCGCGAGTAAACTTTACGTGGAGCGATTTAATAGTGGGAACAATTTGCGGGGGCTCAGACGCTACAAGTGGAATAACTGCCAATCCGGCTATCGGTAAATCCTTTGATATACTTGTTGCCAAAGGGGTGACAGCCATATTTGAGGAAACGGGAGAATTGATAGGGTGTGAACAGATCATGGCGCATCGGGCTGTCAATGAAACTTTAGCTAAAGAACTTCTTCAAACTGTGGAAAAAGCATACGTGTACTACAAAAAGATGGGACACGACAGCTTTTCTGAAGGTAATGCAAAAGGTGGTCTAACAACTATAGAAGAAAAATCAATGGGAGCTTATTGTAAAAGTGGAGACTCTATGATAAGTGGAATTATCAAACCGACGCGCAAAGCTCCAAAGCCAGGTCTATATTTACTGGATGTTGTTCCCGATGGTGAACCAATGTTTGGATTTCCAAACATCAATGATAATGCAGAGATCGCGGAGCTTATATCTTGTGGTGCCCATATTATCTTATTTTCAACTGGTAGGGGTTCAGTTGTAGGTTCAGCAATATCACCGGTAATTAAAGTCTGCGGTAATCCAAGAACTTTTGAAAAGCTGCGAGACGACATGGATATAAATGCAGGTAAAATCATTGATGGAGAGTCAAGTTTGGAAGAAGTAGGACAGGAGATTGTTGACTACATTGAAAAGGCAGCTGAAGGTATGCTTACACGATCAGAAGCATTGATGCACCGTGAATTTGTGTTGACCTATAAACAGTTTCAGTTCGACCATCAGCCAGGTTGTTTCCCTGCTTAGCTCTTTTGTATCTGCCCGTTTTTCTGTAAGACAGGGGCAAAATGCCGGTCCATCCCAACAGTCGTGCAGTTAGCAAATGGTTCCGAGCTTCGGTAACACCTAAGGATATGGACAAGAGTCATTCGGGTTTGCTAATCCTACGAGGTCAATAGAAACCTGGCTGCTGATTATGGACAACAGTTTAGAAGTTAGAGAAGGAACGACGAGGTAACCTGCTGTTGAAAAAAGCAACGTGTAGGCGAAGGCTATATTTTTAGCTTTATCGATTTTCCGCTTGAATTACTTCCGGCTATGGTCGGAAACTCGATAATGCTGGCTGGGGGTTCGCTTGTTAGCGATCGACTCTTGAATGGATCATAATCCGTTTCTTGTACGTTAGGGGTAACGTAAGAACTATTTAATTCTGTTTCAGCAATGGCTAATTTAAGTTGAAATTATACCTCTTGTTAGCATTTGTTGACACTCTTTTAGGAAGCAGCTATTCGTCGAGCTGCCGGTACTCCTACAACAAGACGGTTCTGCTGACAGTGAAACTAACCGGATTTCAAACGCTAACGTTGATTAAATGTGTCATATGAAAAGGAATTATTCTATAAAATCAAACCCCGCTTTACTACTATTTGCATCTTTCCCCCACGCAAGGTTCATATTTAAATTGAGGCACATCTCGTTTGTTCTTGCGTTATTCGCCGGCGTGGAAAGCGCTCTTGCTAAAGGAGAGAATCCTGGTGATTCTATTCCTATCAGGGATGAGGTAGGCGCTTTGAGAATGCCTGATGTGATTGCACCGGTACAAGCACCGTTTCCAATGCCCAAATTTAAAAAGCCTACATTTCAATCCTTGTCGATAAATATCAAAGTTAAGGGGGCAAAGCAGGGTGTCATGACAACTAAAGCGATACAAGCTACCATAGACGAGGTGCATAAGAAGGGCGGCGGTACCGTTATCGTACCAAAAGGAATTTGGAAAACAGGCCGCATAATCCTGAAAAGCAATGTGAATTTATCTATTACCGACGGGGCTGAACTGCATTTCAGCGGCGAGATTGAAGACTACCTTCCTGTCGTATTTACGCGCAGTGCCGGTGTGGAGGGGATGTCTCTGGGCGCCTGCATATACGCCAATGGACAGCATAACATTGCCATTACGGGCAAGGGAAAGCTTGTGGGCCCTGCTGCGGGCTCTGTAAGAAAACAGTCGATTGGATATGGGTCGCTTGAGGAAAGGGTTCCTTTTGAGAAACCTCCGACAGAGCGGATATTTGATGGACGTAACGGAGGCCCGATATTCCTGCCTACCTTTATTGGTCCCATCAATTGTAAAGATGTATATATCGAAGGGGTTTCTTTAGAAAAAACAGCTTTCTGGAACATCGTTCCGGTTTATTGCGAAGGTGTGATCATTCGTGGTGTAACCGTTTATTCCCTTGGCACTCCCATGGGTGATGGGATGGATATCGAGTCGTGCAGGAACGTATTGGTCGAATACTGCACGTTAACTGCCGGCGATGATTGCTTCACCATCAAGGCGGGAAGAGGTGACGATGGTATCCGCGTAAATAAACCTTCAGAAAATATAGTTGTAAGGTATAGTCTGGCAAAGCGGGGGCATGGGGGGATCACCACCGGAAGTGAAACGGCTGGTATGATTAGAAACGTATATGTTCATGATTGTGTTTTTGATGATACTGATATTGGTATACGTTTTAAAACACGGAGGCCGCGGGGTGGAGGTGGAGAAAACCTGTACTACGAACGAATCAGGATGAACCTGAGGGCATCAGCCATCAATGTAGACATGTTGGGCAGCAGTATGTACGTAGGTGCGTTGGCCAGCAGGGACCGAATGGAAGTGAATAAGCTAACACCGTTATACAGGAATGTCGTAGTAAAAAATATCATTGTAGAAAACTCATCACAGTTTCTAAAGATCAACGGTCTGCCGGAATCTCCCTTCAGCAACTTACTAATTGAAAATGCGGATGTGCGTTCTAAAAAGCTGATAACGATCAACGATGCAATAGGTGTTGTTTTAAAGAATATCAAAGTAAGTAGCAGCGATAGCATTATCGATGTTCTCAGTAGCAAGAACATTACCTTTGAAAAGGTAAGTTTCACTGTGCCGGGAAACCAGGTGGTGACCAAAATGAAAGGCGATGTTGCCGGGGAGATTCTATTCAAAGACTGCACACTTACAAAACGGTAATATTCAGGGTTGGAGTTGCTTGCGGAATGCTACTTTCAGGCAGAAAATAGCAACGAAAAGAGCGGCCTTTTTCCCTCAAAAGCAGTAATGTAATCATAAGTAGTCTGGAGTGTTGCCATTTGGTCGTATTATGCTGCTGTCAATCTAAAGACGAAGTAAGCTGTGCTGGTGAGCAATCAGCCAGAAATAAGATTGATGCTAAAACGAAAAAAG
>JASLBT010000009.1 GCA_030146445.1 Segetibacter sp.
GGATCGAGATTATTACAACTGCCTCTATGATCCCACTCGAGGTCGGAAACAACTATATGGACGCATTCGGTAAAATCGGTTGCACCAATATAGGAGTAATGGACATCCGCAACCGCGAAGAAGTTCAGCACGAAGATTATATTAAACGAATGGAAAAGGCGGATGCCGTACTTTTCAGCGGAGGGAACCAATTTCGCCTTTCTTCTACATTCGGCGGTACCCGCCTGCTAAGACTAATTCAAAGTCGCTATCGCAGCGAACCTTTTGTGGTTGCCGGAACATCAGCAGGGGCAATGGCCATGAGCAATACCATGATTTACGAAGGCAGCGCTTCAAGGGCCCATCTTAAGGGAGAGGTGAAAATAACCACCGGCCTCGGCTTTATGGACAATGTGATCTTTGACTCACACTTCGAAAAACGCGGGCGTTTCGGACGGCTCTCACAAGCTGTTGCCGGAAACCCATCGGCACTAGGCATCGGATTGGGGGAGGATACCGGTATGCTGGTTAGCGAAGGCAACCTGATGGAAGCCATCGGAAGCGGTCTTGTCATTATCATTGACGGACACGACATCAGGCACAGCAACATCGCCGACATACCGGTTGGTAATCCCATGAGCATCGAGCACCTTGTTGTGCACCTTTGCGCAAAAGGAAACGGCTTTAATGTAGCCGAACGGAAGTTTATCGAGAAAATGGCCCAGGAAACTACACCAGTCATGCAGACCTGGGAGTGACCTCAACCTTTTTAATTTACACGCAGTTATAACCTGCATCCCACATATCGCAGCCGGACAAGGGATTTGTAAAAACTTGTTTCTCCGGCGTCGGCATCAGCAAACATCATGGCCATCAATCTTCTACTTCTTGCAGCCTTTGTCGCTGTCATGTTGTTGTTGTCGTTCAATCATGGTAAAAAGCGAAAAAAGGTCATCATCCTTGGCGATTCCATCACTGCTGAAGGTTCACAGCCCGCCGGTTTTATCAGTCGTTTAAAGCACTATCTCACCAGTGAAGGCCTTTCCGAGAAGTTTGATGTGGTAGGAGCGGGTATTCCAGGCAACAAAATTTATGACTTGCACCTGCGACTCGATCGCGATGTGATCAATGCAAATCCCGACACCGTAATAATATTTATTGGAACAAATGATGTTTGGCATAAGATCAGTCAGGGTACCGGGACGGACGCCGACAAGTTTGAAGAGTTCTACGAAAGCATTATCCACCGCTTAAAAGCAGCCAAAATAGAAGTGATCATTTGCACCCCGGCTGTTATCGGCGAAAAAACCGATTTTTCCAATCCACTCGACTCCGATTTACTGCAATACACTGAATTGATCAGGAACATTGCTGCCACAAACGACATCAGCCTTGTCGACCTAAGGCGCGCATTCCTGAATTACAATAACGAACACAATTTAGAAAATCGCGCCTCAGGCGCACTAACGCATGACGGGGTTCACCTCAACGAACAAGGCAATAAACTGGTTGCCGAAGAGATCTGGAAAGTAGTTTTCGACAGTCGGCCGTAATCACCGCGGAACTTCAACAAGCTTTTTCAGCAACAGCGAAAGCTCATCGGCGCGATCCATAATCATCAGGTGTTTTCCTTTTTTGATGATGTGGTCGGGCTTCACAAAACGCATTGGCAATAGTCTGTCCGACGAGCCATGAATATGTACCACATTTGGGGGAACCTCCAGGTTATTCCAGGTTAAAATGGCATGTATCGCCCAAACGGTAAATCGCGGGTCGGTGTCACCAAGTATTTGCATAAATGTCGCTTGCTGCGTTTTTCCTACCGGCCCGATCAGCTTTCGACTCACCCTTCCACTAAGTTTAATCACGCTCCCGGGAACCCATTTATAAACCGGCAGGTACCGCCACATCCGCAGGTAAGCAGGAAATTCTTTCACCGTTTTGTTACTCGAGATAATAATGCCCCGTACCTTTTTATCGAGCTTGGCCATTTCCGTTACAAGCATGCCCCCAAAAGAGACGCCTACGATGATGGGATACTCATCGGTGATTGCTGCGCGGAGCCTTTTCGCATATTCGGCCAGGGTCTCACGCGGATGAGGCTTTATCCAGTTGATGAAAACAGGTTCGCAAAAAGAAAGATCCAGGAAGCCAAAAGCCCGTTCATTAGCCCCCAACCCCGCTATAAAGTACACTTTCATAGGTACGTCGGCAGCCTTTTGCTATACTGCCTTTACAAAGTAGTAATTCTTTTTTCCCTTTTGAAACAAGAGGTACTTGTCGTGCAGGAGTGATCCGGCGTTAATCGTCGTAACATCAGTGCCGATCTTCGTTTTGTTTAAACTTATGCCGCCGCCCTGCCACGTTTTACGCGCCTCGCCTTTGCTGGGGAATACAGCGGCATCATTCAAAAGCGTTAAGAGGTCGTAGCCCGCCAACAGTCGTTCGCGGCTGATTTCCGATTGAGGAAGCCCTTCGGTCACCTCAAGCAATTGCATTTCGGTTAAACTTTGCAGCACTTCCACGCTGGCATTTCCAAAAAGTATTTCCGAAGACTTTATCGCAAATTCATAATCCTCACGGCTGTGCACAAAGGTGGTCACCTCTTCGGCGAGTTTTTTTTGCAACAGCCGCTCATGCGGTGCCTGTTTGTGTTCGGCTAAAACGATTTCGATGGTTTCTTTTGGCAAAAGCGTAAAGATCTTGATCCACTTTTCGGCGTCGTCGTCGCTTGCGTTCAGCCAGAACTGGTAAAACTGGTACGGACTTGTTCTTAGCGGGTCAATCCATATGTTACCTTGTTCGGTTTTCCCAAATTTGCCGCCATCTGCCTTTTTTATCAAAGGGCAGGTAAATGCAAAGGCCTCCCCGCCGGCTTTTCTACGAACCAGTTCGGTACCGGTTACAATATTTCCCCACTGGTCACTGCCCCCCATCTGCAGCTTGCAATTTTTATTCTTATACAGGTAGTAAAAATCGTAGCCCTGGATGAGCTGGTAAGTGAACTCGGTAAAACTCATCCCCGTTTCGCTCTCAAGCCGCTTCTTTACGCTCTCCTTGGCCATCATATAATTAACGGTGATGTGTTTGCCCACATCGCGGATAAAGTCGAGAAAAGTAAAGTCTTTGAACCAATCAAAGTTGTTGGCCATTTCCGCAGCGTTTGGTTTGCTGCTATCAAAGTCGAGGTATTTTTCAAGTTGCTTCTGTACACCTGCCTTGTTTCTCTGCAGCACTTCTTCGCTCAACAGGTTGCGTTCTTCACTTTTGCCGGTCGGGTCACCGACCATGCCAGTGGCACCACCCACCAAAGCAATAGGTTTATGCCCGGCGCGTTGCAGGTGAACCAATAATAATATCGGTACAAGGCTGCCGATATGCAGGCTGTCAGCCGTGGGATCAAAACCAATATAGCCGGTCACCATTTCCTTTTCCAGTAAAGCTTCAGTACCCGGCATAATATCCTGCAACATCCCACGCCACTTCAGTTCTTCAATTAATTGCATTCCTTTCAATTTCGGCAAAAATAAAGCAGAATGCACAACATAATTGGTTCGGGAAGAAAGTCCCGGAAAGCATTGCTACTATTATCCTGCATACCTGCTCGCCGGGGATTTTTTTGGGACCAGCAGCGGCGCTATATTCAAAATCGTTGCCCGCCCGCTGCGCAGTCGGACGGGTGTCACTCACTTTTACTTTTGTGCTGCCAGCAGCAGCAGGCTGTTCCCTGTGGTCTACTGTTGCGTGCGAAGGTTTAAGCAGGCAAAAACCTACGAAGGCAGCATACTGGTTTAAGGTTTTGTTTGGATCGGCTCTTCTAAAGAGGGCAGTTTCACTGCTCCCGTTGTTGATTCGATAGAAGTGAGTGACACTCCCATCAGATCCGGGATCATCCTGGCGGGCGCAGCTTACCGTGTACACACAAATGCACTTTGGTATTAAACCGGCATGAGAACTGACACAAGCTTTGAGTTGAAGACCGAAGATGCACATTGCTTTGCCGATAAAGTGCTTGCGACGCAAGGATGATGCCATAGAAAACCAATGCTGGTACCCAGAAAATTGAAAAAAAAGACGTGTGTACACGGTAAGCCGCAGCCCGCCGGGCAACGATA
>JASLBT010000018.1 GCA_030146445.1 Segetibacter sp.
TTAGTTTCTTTTGGACTCAACTATACTAATCAATTGAATATCGTTTCAGCTTCCCCCTACTGGTTGGCCGGTCGCACTCCGTCCGAACCTGGTTAATTTCGGTCGCAGTAGTACCGCAGTTTACTGCACATAAGGCTCAACTAAACACTACTGATTCTACAATTATAATTTTGCAGACCTGCCGCACTCATCATCCTGAATTTATTGCGCCTGCGCGATACTTCTGATCTAGTCGTTCTAATTTTTTCCATTTTAAAAAGCTCTTAGATTTATTTAAGCATATTCAGTGGCAGATGATCATAACCGTTTATTTATTGTGCATGCCTGGTTCCCGGCTAATGCCTAAATTGTCCGGATGTTGAAAAACATTTTAAGCCGCTATCGTTTGGAGGGGTCAAGTTTAAAAGTGACGCGTTATGGAAGCGGGCTGATCAATCATACGTGGAAAGTAAGTTTCGCAGGTCAGGAATTCATTTTACAAAAGATCAATGACGCCGTTTTTAAAAACCCCCGCGACATTGCTTCTAATATTAAACAGGTAAGCAACGAACTACGAAACCGCTATCCCGACTATTTCTTTATTACGCCGATTGAAACACCCGAGGGGGAACAGATGGTGTTTGATGATGAGCAAGGATATTTCAGGCTGTTCCCCTTTGTGGCCGGTTCGCACACGATCAATGTGGTTGAGTCGCCACAACAGGCATACGAAGCTGCACTTCAGTTTGGGAGATTTACAAGGCTTCTTTCGCCTGCCGATACGCATTTACTCAGGCCAACCATTCCATCATTCCATGATCTTTTATTTCGGTACCAACAGTTTTTAGCCCAGGTAAAAAACGGTAATGAGAAAAGAATATATGTTGCTAAGCAGTTGATTGAGGCGCTTGTACACCATTCCTGGATAGTAAAGCAATTTGAGGCACTCAAACTTATGCCTGAATTCAAGCTTAGGGTAATGCATCATGATACCAAGATCAGCAACATTTTGTTTGATAAAGATGAACGGGGAATTTGCGTGATCGACCTGGATACCATAATGCCCGGTTATTTTATCAGTGACGTCGGCGACATGATGAGAACTTATCTATCCCCGGTTAATGAAGACGAAACGGACCTGGAGAAAATTGAGATCAGGGATGAAATATATCGTGCAATTCTCGAAGGATATTCTAATGAAATGAACAGCGTGCTCACAGAACCGGAGAAACGATCTTTCTTTTTTGCTGGATGTTTTATGATTTATATGCAGGCACTCAGGTTTTTAACTGACTACCTGGATAATGACAATTACTATCGGTGTAATTACGAAAACCAGAACTATGATCGTGCAAATAACCAGTATGCTTTGCTTCAAAAGTTTTTGTTGAAGAAAGCCCTGTTTGAACAGATTAAATTTTGGTGACCTCAGTCTCGGGGGTATTGCTGTGGAGCGTTATAGCACTTCCGGCAATTAAATAAGTACGCCTGTTGGCAAATACCTGCCGTATAGGATTGATGCCGTACAAGCCGGCCGGCTGAAGCTCTCCCGGCTGCGCAGCCGGTGCGCAGTGCGACGCCCAGCGACTACCAATGACGCAAATTGCATCTTACGGGCACTTGCGAAAAAACAAGAATTAAACACGATGATAAGGGAACCCCCGTCTTCGTAGTTCAACGGTAATTGGCCGGCATTCCTCTCAAAAAGAGAAATATTTACTAGATTGCTGACGTAACGATTTAACCTTTTTTAAGATACCATATGAAGAATATCACCTTTTTGCTGCTGTTGTTGTGCTTTATTGCGATGCCGACTGATGTGAGTGCAAAAAAAAAGAAACCTGAGTTTTACCAGGTCACCGTTTATCATTTTACTTCGGGCGAACAGGAGAGGCAGATTGACGGCTATCTTAAAGATGCCTACCTCCCCGCGCTGCACCGTCTGGGTAATTCCAACATTGGTGTTTTTAAGCCTTTGGCCAATGATACTGCCGCTGACAAATTGATTTATGTGATCATCCCGTTTAAAAAAGCCGACCAGTTATTTTCATTGAGTGATCGCCTTCAAAAAGACGCAACATTTACAGCTGCAACGCAATACTTCGACACGAGTTACCGCAACCCGCCTTTTACCCGTATACAAAATATGGTGCTGAAGGCATTTGCCCTGGCGCCAACCATGAAGCTGCCCAAGCTAAGCGGACCCCGGGCAGAAAGGATCTATGAGTTACGCAGTTATGAAAGCGCAACCGAGCGCTTCTACCGCAATAAGGTGCACATGTTTAATGAAGGAGGAGAGATAGACATCTTCAGCCGCCTGGGTTTTAACCCGGTTTTTTACGCAGAAGTCATTGCAGGTAGTCGGATGCCGAATCTGATGTATATGACAAGTTTTGAAAACAAGGCGGCGCGTGACGCACACTGGAAGTCTTTTTCTACGGATGAGCAATGGAAAAAGTTGTCTGCAATGCCCAACTACCAACACAACGTTTCAAAGTCGGAAATCAAATTTCTGCGTTCTGCCGATTACTCCGATTATTGATCGCTCCATTCCCGTGGCTCAGAGTCGTGCAATGCCCAAACATTGAAGAGGAAGTGGATGCAGCAGTAGTATGGGCCACACGCTGGTGAGCTGCCCCCGTTTGCGTAAGCCTTCAAGTACCTTCACCGTGACCGTTCCAGGTCGCGCCAATTTATTTGCAAACAAACGTAAATGAGTTAGAACTGTTGATATCATTTATCTCACCCTTGTTGAACTGGAGACGACGTTACTTGTTTGTTGTCAGTTCAAATGAGCAGGTTGCCATTTGAAGACCGTTAACAACGATCGATAGTTGGTGTGGTCCTGGATAGTGCTTACGGGTAGTAAGGTCGCGGAACGACTGTTTTCTTTTGAACCGATACGTTTGGTTGCTTTCGAAAAAGTGTTCCGTAATCCTAAAGAGCTTGCGGCTATGCTTCGCATTTGCCTTCAGGTAATCAACCGCATATTCGATCCGAAGCTTCAACGCCTTTTCCTCTTCGATAAAAAGGTCGAAAGAAAATTCAAGGATGTTCCCAATTGCCAGCAGGTTAGGTTGTAGCACTAAGTTTTTTACAGAGCATCCGGGAGCATCTGAAAGTCCCCACATGGATAGCGAATGTTTGTTTGCTTTCCTCAGCAGGGTTCTGCTGCCGTGCCGGATGATCCAGTCGGTCTCTTTACTTGTTCCTTTCCAGCGCCCGGCGATTTCCATAACCAGATCAGGATGATCCTTTGCAATGTCATTCAGGTTATTTGCTACGCTCCGCCGCACGTATACAGAAGGATCATTTTTGAGGTTCTCTAAAACGGGTATGATAGGAGCAGGGTTTGTTTTTAACGCAGTTACCGCGAGCCCCCATGGTAAACGTGGCCTGCTTCCTTCGCTGGCGAACCTTCTTACATTAGGGCTGTCGTGCGTCGACCATTCAAGCATTTGGGCCATCGTTTGTTCAAAGTAGCAATTAAGAAATGGGCGGATCGCAAATTCACAACTGGCAAAACCGGTCACAAATTCAATCGCCATCATCGAGGTTTTAAAATCGTTGATCCCAAACATCGAAATGTATTCCGGGAAGAACATGTACTCAAGGGCTTGTTCCTTTGCTCCGTTTTCCCGGCACTGTTCTATAATCCTGATCAGCGCCGTTATTTGTCTTTTGTAGTTGCCCTTCAGGTAAATGTGCAGGATGGCTGCGATGTGTTTCATTCGCTCTTTCAGGGCCCTTTGTTCCCACTTTTCATCGTAAACCTGGCTAAGAAAAAGGTGCTTTTCCAATCCGGGGATTACTTGTTCCAGTGAGATGATAAACGTGCCGAAAAAATGCGCATTATAGATGTCTTTTAGCAAGGCGGGCATGGTGCTGGGTTTGTACCAACAAGAATAGGGTTTAATCACGTTTTTGCAAAGAGCTTGACGCCAGAGGCTTTTTGCCTGCCTTCAGGAAGTTTGAGCTCAATGTTTTTGCAGGTTGTTGACCATTTAAAGATTAACGCCTTTAACGGATTCCAATTCAAGAGCAATGACAAATGGGGTAAATGCCGTCTTTTTTATCATTTTTTAAAATTTATTTCAGCTCATTTTTAGGTTGGCGATAATGTAGCAATGCGTATGAGATACACAACCCTGCTGCGTTTCAGCGAAAACGGGATGGTTTTGCGATCATGTGCCGGCACATAATTCGATCTGGTACAGAAAAATACCCGCCGTACTTTTGAAGTGTTGAAAGGGAAATAAGCAAACACTTTCAACCACGAAGACAAACTTAAAGCTGAGCTCATCAGCTACAAAATATTGAAGATTTTCATATGGCAAGCAATCGTTAGAGGCTGCTCCGTTTCTACGGAGGAGCCCTTTTTTTTTGTGGTATATACAGCAATTAGCGAATTACGAATTGAAGGCAGATGGCAGGGAGGAGAGTTGATAGGTTGAAGAGGGAGAGTGGGTATTGAGGTATTGGGGTATTGGGAAAGAAGTTGATCAGTTGATAGGTTGATCAGTTGATAGGTTGACAAGTTTATCAGTTGAGAGATTAACCAGTGGATAAGTTGATAGGTTGATCAGTTGACAGGTTGAAAAGTTGAAGTCAGAAACTGGTTTAGTCAGAGCACCAGACTTCAGTTGGTCGGAAATTCATTTTACATTTTGCATTTTACATTTTGAATTTTGCATTCTGCATTTTGAATTTGTAACACCGCACTAAACCTCATTGTGCCGGTAATCCATTTTAATTTCGCATTTTAAATTTGCATTTGTACTTCAACCGCTTTCAACCGATATCTTAGCCTAATAATCCGCTTCCTGCTTACCTGAATGCTTTCCAATGATAACGATCGATCAACGCTACCGGCGATCACTGAAGCGCTTACTAGCCCTGTTCACGCTGCTGCTGATCAACACCATCCATGCGCAGGAGATCTCGCTTGCCGGCGAATGGCAATTTGCCACTGATCCCACAAACACAGGTGTAAACGATAAATGGTTTTCGCACCCCCTCCGCGAAACCATCAAGCTTCCTGGTTCAATGGCCGAAAATCACAAAGGCGACGACATTACGCTTGAAACAAAATGGACCGGCAGCATCTACGACAGCTCATTCTTTTTCCGTCCTGCACTTGAAAAGTTTCGCCAGCCTGGAAACATAAAGATTCCGTTTTGGCTCACCCCGGCAAAACACTATGTCGGTGCTGCCTGGTACCAGAAAGACATCGAGATCCCTGCATCCTGGTCCAACAAAAGAGTTGCATTGTTTTTAGAAAGGGTGCACATCCAAAGCGCACTTTGGTTCGA
The DNA here is from genome assembly GCA_030146445.1 of Segetibacter sp. Taxonomy (GTDB): domain Bacteria; phylum Bacteroidota; class Bacteroidia; order Chitinophagales; family Chitinophagaceae; genus Segetibacter. The sequence continues at coordinate 5,292 of JASLBT010000018.1, forward strand.
CAACACCGAAGTGGGAAAGCAGTATTCGCTTGTTGCGCCCCATGAATATGATCTTACAAAATGGATTACACCCGGAAAGCATACGCTGACCATCCGCATCGACAACAGCATAAAGGAGATGAACGTTGGTCCCGATTCACACAGTGTCACCGATCATACACAGGGAAACTGGAACGGCATTATTGGCAGGATGGTATTGCACGCAGGCGCAAAAGTGTTCCTGCACCAGGTACAGGTATATCCAAACGTAGCAAAACGCACAGCAACCATAAAGGGCAGCATTGTAAATCTTGGTACTGCTAAGGCCGTCGGTAAAGTGGTTTTTTCTGCGACTGCTTTCAACACAAAAAACCATCGGGTAACTAATCCGAAATCCATCAACTACGCGGCTAATCCAGGTGATACCACCCGCTTCGAAACGGAGATAAACATGGGCGAACGGATGCTGCTCTGGGATGAATTTGACCCTGCACTGTATATGCTTTCAGCAACAGTTACCGCCGATGGCAGCAGAAGTGAAAAAAAGGTGCAATTCGCCATGCGGGACATCAAGGTGCAGGGCAGAACGATCACCATCAATGGGAGACCGGTGTCACTCAGGGGCACAGTAAATAACTGCGAGTTCCCGTTAACAGGCTACCCGCCAACGGACATAGCATCCTGGAAAAGAATCTACCTTATTGCGAAGGCTCATGGACTCAACCACATGCGGTTTCACTCGTGGTGCCCGCCCGAAGCAGCCTTCATTGCCGCTGATATTACGGGAATGTACCTGCAACCTGAAGGTCCGAGTTGGCCCAACCACGGTACCTCTCTTGGCGATGGTCGTTTTATCGACGCGTATATCTACGACGAAACAAACCGGATGTTCAGCGTGTATGGCAATTATGCATCATATACCATGTTGTCTGCCGGTAATGAACCCGCCGGCCGCAACCAGGCAAAATACCTCGCCAATTTTATCAAATACTGGCAGCAACGGGACAAACGGAGAATATACACCGGTGCCTCGGTAGCCATGAGCTGGCCGCTGGTTCCGGAAAACGAGTATATGATAAAGTCGGGCTCTCGCGGCTTAAGTTGGAACAGGCGGCCGGATAACCTGGGCGACTACCGGCAGGCCATAAGCAATTTCAACGTGCCCTATGTCACCCACGAAATGGGCCAATGGTGTGTTTTCCCGAACTTCAAAGAAATTCAAAAGTATACCGGGGTTTACCGCGCAAGAAACTTTGAACTATTCCGCGAGAGTCTTGCCGATCACGGTATGGCCGATAGGAGTGAACAGTTTTTTATGGCCTCCGGTAAGCTACAGGCCCTCTGTTATAAGCACGAAATTGAGAAGGCGTTGCGAACCCCCGGCCTGGGTGGGTTTCAATTGCTGGGTTTGCAGGATTTCCCGGGACAGGGTACAGCTTTGGTGGGGGTGCTCGACGCTTTCTGGGACGAAAAGCCTTATATCAATGCAAAGGAATGGAGAAGGTTCTGTAATTCAACCGTTCCGCTCACCAGGATGGAAAAATTCGTCTACACCAATGCAGAAGAATTTAATGCGGCCGTAGAGCTTTATCATTTTGGAAAGGCACCACTCGCCAATACAAGCTTAAGCTGGACCATCAAAGATGAAAAAGGTAATACCGTTGCCAGAGGCAGTTTCGGCCCAAAAACCTATCCTATCGGAAACAATCTACCCGTCGGCAACATCCGGCTACCGTTATCTGCTGTGGATAAGCCAACTAAGTTAAACCTCCGGATAACGATCGACAAAACGACGTTCGTGAACGACTGGCATTTTTGGGTGTATCCGGCTGCTGTGCAGGCGATGGCGAGGGAGCCTGAACGAATCAACAGTGCTTATTTTTACTGCACCAGCCTTAGCCGGGAAGCTGAGCAAGTGCTTGCAACGGGGGGTAAAGTATTTCTAAACGCTGCCGGCAAAGTGGTGAAAGGGAAGGAGATCATCATGCAGTTCACACCCGTGTTCTGGAACACCTCCTGGTTTAAGATGCGGCCGCCGCACGTTACGGGCTTTGTTGTGCACGATAAGCATCCGTTGTTCATCGACTTTCCCACAGCCTATCACAGCGAACTCCAGTGGTGGCATATCGTCAACAGGGCGCAGGTTATGCACCTCGAAGATTTTCCTGCAGGCTTCAAGCCGGTGGTTCAGCCGATTGATACGTGGTTTATGAACCGTAAACTCGCGCTCATTATGGAGATGAAGGTGGGTAACGGCAAACTGCTGATTTCAACCGCTAATCTTTCCGACAGCACCAGTGATCCGGCCGCAAAGCAACTTCTGTATAGTATCAAAAACTACCTCTCCTCCGATAAGTTCCAACCTGTTGCAACCGTACCCATAGAGACTATAAAAGACCTTTTCCGTTCACCATCAAAGGATGTATGGAACAGCTTTTCTACTGCTAATCCCGACGAGTTGAAACCCACGCAAATTTTGAACAACCCCAAATAAAGCCCTTTCCGGCTCCACGAATGCAAGTGCCAATCTTTCAGTATTTTTTGGGGCCGGCAGAACCGCCATGTTGAAGCATAGTTGCGACGCTCCTTTCAACTGAATCGTGCTATTTCACGACGTTCCGGGGCATGAAAAAACCCGTACCTGTGTATAGCACCGGTGCGGGTTTTTAAGGGGTAATGATGAAGGATTATCCGTTGTGATTACGCGCTGTCCGGGTTGTAACCATCGGCCTTCTGTCCCTGCCAAAGTTATTTGGACGCTGGCCATCATTACGCGGCGCAGCATAATTGTTTTGAAATCCGCGTTCAGGTTGGCTCGAAACATAGGGATGATCGTGTACAACCGGTATTGAACGGGAAATGATTTTTTGAATGTCTTTCAGGTAACTACGCTCCTCATCGTTACAAAACGATAAAGCGGTTCCGCTGTTTCCTGCACGGCCAGTACGACCAATACGGTGTACGTAAGTTTCAGGCACATTTGGAATTTCGTAGTTGATCACGTGGGTAAGATCATCGACATCAATGCCCCTGGCAGCAATGTCTGTTGCAACAAGCACCCTTAACGACCCATCTTTGAACATACCGAGTGCACGCTGCCTGGCCGTTTGCGACTTATCGCCATGTATCGCTTCGGCGTGAATGTTTGCCCTTTTCAAATCCTTAACCACCTTGTCTGCCCCGTGTTTCGTGCGGGTAAAAACCAGCGCATTTTTGATGTCGTGGTTATTTAACACGTGAAGGAGTAACGAACGCTTGTCTTCCTTGCTAATAAAGTAAACCGATTGGTCCACCTTTTCGGCTGTTGAGGAAACCGGGGTAACTTCTACGCGTACGGCATTGTTTAGTATGGTATTCGACAAGGCGGCAATTTCAGGCGGCATTGTAGCAGAAAAGAACAGGGTCTGGCGTTTCTTCGGCAACATCGCGGTGATCCGCTTTACGTCGTGTATGAAACCCATGTCGAGCATACGATCTGATTAATAAAGCACAAACATGATGATATGGTCAAGGTTGATGAGAAGTTGGTTAACGAGATCAAGTAAACGACCGGGTGTGGCGATCAATATATCAACGCCATAACGGAGAGACTGGACCTGCGGAACCTGGGAAACCCCACCAAATACAACAAGGTGTTTTAATCCGGTGTGTTTGCCATAAGCTGCAAAACTTTCATCAATCTGTATGGCGAGTTCCCTGGTAGGGGTAAGTACCAACGCTTTTATCAGGCTTGGACCACGCTGAGACGGCTTCGATTCATGTAACAACTGTAGGATGGGAATTGCAAAGGCGGCTGTTTTACCAGTGCCGGTTTGCGCGCAACCCAAAAGGTCCCTGCCTTCTAAAACCACCGGGATGGATTGCTCCTGTATTGGGGTGGGTTGGGTATAGCCTTCGGTAGAAAGCGCTCGTAAAATCGGCGCGATCAGGTTTAAATTTTCGAACAACAAAAGAAATAAATTAAAATAAATAAATACACTTCCACAACATGTGAAGGTGTGAACTGCTCATCAAATGACCTGATGAAACTTAAATTGCGTGGAAGAGTATCGGGTCTGCTGGGAGAGAGTGTAAAAGAAGCAGCAAATGTAAGTGATTATTTATTAAAGGTTTGATAAAGGTTAAAGGTGAAATGTAAAATTTAAAATTCAAAATTTTGAAAGTTAGGGTGTTCCCGTTTTTTGCACTGCGCTGGTGCATCGCGAGACGATCGGGCTGTTGAATACAGCACCACCATACAAGAGTGCGCCGCCCCCGTCCGAACCGGGTTCATCCGGGCGGGCGTCCGACTGCCCGTCCGACTGGCGCAGCCGGGCCGGCAACGGCTGTTGAACAAAGTGCTACTGCCGGATTCAAAAAAAGAAAACGATACAATGCCGCAGTGTTTACTTCAGTTCCGGGATTTTTCTTTTTACAGCATTAAAATTGGTGGGTTAACTCCATGAAATATTCGCATCCCGGCAATTATTAAATCAGCACCTTTCATTATTGTCCGATCAGCAAAACCCGTCTGCATCTCCTATTTTTGCAACAATGAATAAGTTTTCTTTCCGGAAGTTCGCTGTTGATGTTCACCTGTGGCTTGGCCTGGCAAGCGGCCTTGTGCTTTTCGTAGTTTGTTTAAGTGGAACAGTTTATACGTTTAGGGCAGAGATAGAACGATGGGTAAGCCCGTCTAAGTACTACGTGACCGCTCCCGCAGGCAGCACCAGGTTGTCGCCGGAAAGTCTCGTATCGCAGGTGGAAAAAGCGCTGCACGGCAAGGTGGTTTCGATGTACATCCCTGGTGATCCCGAACGGAGTTACCAGTTAGGTGTTAGCGTTACAGAAAAGAAGAAGTCTGACGGCGCTGAGGCCGGTATGGCATCCCGGGAAAAAGAAACGGCGAACGGTGCCGGAGCAGCAAAGTCAGGGGCAAAAACCGGTGGAAAGCAAGCCGGCCCTTCGGAAGTAAGGCCAAGACCCAGGAACTATTTTGTAGATCCTTACACGGCTAAGATCGTTGGGGAAGAAGGCGGCAATACGTCGAAGTTCTTCACCACTACAATGCAACTGCACAGGTGGTTGTTGATGGGTACCTCAGTCGGCCGGGTTGTTGTCGGTACGGCCACCCTTATTTTCCTGGCCATCATCATCACCGGCCTCGTGATATGGTTTCCGTCACGATTAAAAAACTGGAAACAGGGCTTTAAAGTCAAGTTCAGGGGCAATTGGAAGCGCGTTAACCACGACCTGCACAATACCCTTGGTTTCTATTCTTCATTCCTGCTGCTCGTGATGACACTCACCGGTCTCTGCTGGTCATTTGAATGGTATAAAGACGGAGCAAGCAAAGTATTGGGCGCAAAGGTTTTTGGCGGCAGAAACGAAAAGCCGTTGAAGTCAACCAATGCTGCCGGTGCTCCGATCGCGCTTTCCGCCTTGATTGAAAAGGCTGACCAGGTATTTCCATATCGTGGAGATTACCGGGTAAGCCTGGCGACTGACACCCTCGCTTCGATATCAATTACGAAAAACAAAACTGGCTTTTTTGCAGTTTCTGCGGCTGACCGGCTCATCGTTGACCAGTATACCGGCACTTCGTTGAAAACAGATCGGTTTGCAGATAAACCACTCAATCAAAAAATTGCCGGGCTCATCCGTCCTTTACATACCGGCGAGATCTTCGGCACCTTTTCGAAATTAATTTACTTCCTTGCCTGCCTTATAGCAACCAGTTTGCCTGTAACAGGTACCATTATCTGGTTAAATAAGCTAAAGAAAAAACGTAAACGCGTTGGTAAATTCACGACGCGGGAGCCGCAGTCGTACGAAGCAGAGATTGAACTCCGGTAAGCCGGCGAAAGTAACTGCCTGTCGCACCAGAAAAAACATCTGCTTTTTGCTAAATAGTATAGTATTTTCGTCTCATTACCCGTCTACTATTTTTCGTTTCGTGCTGCCTTTCCAGGACGAACCCGGGTGATGATCATACGTGCTATGTCCCTATTTATTTCATCACTTAATTCTGGTAGTAACGGTAACTGTTACTACGTAGGCAACCAACACGAAGCCATACTGGTTGACGCTGGAATTTCGTGTAAAGAAATTGAAAAGCGTATTACGCGTTGTGGATTAAGGATGGACAAGGTAAGGGCGGTGTTTATTTCCCATGAACATTCGGATCATATTTTCGGGTTGCGGGTGCTGTCAAGAAAGTACCAGTTGCCTGTTTATATTACCTCAAACACGCTAAGCAACTGCAACCTGAAGCTGGAAGATCACCTGGTAAG
>JASLBT010000006.1 GCA_030146445.1 Segetibacter sp.
TTCGCCCCCACATTGTTCTTCTGAAACCATTGCGCCGTGCTTCATCCGAATCATCATCGGCCCATTGTAACGCAACAAGGTTGTTCGCTAATTTAGCGTAGCACAAGTAACCCCTTAGTTAATTTACAGGTACCGGCAACATCCTGCTAAAAGAACACGGCCAGTTTGGCACGGAAGAAGAATGGGGTTCCTGGTGTAAAATTGAGCTCATCCACAGGGGCCGGCTCGTTCAGCAGTCTTGACTGTGTAGCAAACTGTGCTTCGTTCCATTCTGTGTTGAGGAGGTTCTCGAATGCAAGTCCCACTTCATATTTCGGACGGGTATAATTTATGGCGCCGTCTAACATGAAGTACCCTTTTGCAACGATCGAGTTATCTTCGTTTGCCGGCCGGTCGTTGATGAAACGGTAACTCAGGCCCCCATTTACACCCGTTTTCTTTTTGTAAAATATTCCGCCGGTTGAGGTGAGGTCCGGGGCAAGCGGAATGTAGTCGGCTCCTTTGGGTTCACCAATGGTGCGGCCCCTGCTTAGGTTGAGGTTGGCATTTGCAAATAAAGAGCTGCTGAATTGCCATCTTGCGATTACATCGAGGCCATACCGGCGCGTTTTCCCACCAGGTTCCACATTACCGTCGTCGCCTACGTAAATAAATTCCTGGTCGAGGTACAGGTAGTATGCCGCCACGTTGATGAAAACCTGTTTTACGGGTTTTAAGTTTACGCCCAGGTCGGCACCATAAGCTGCCGGAAGTATTTCTCTGCCTGCATTTGCAACCACTACCCTACTGTCGTTAGAATGAAAGCCTTTGCCTGTTTTTACATACACTTGCAATGTGGGGTCAACAGTGTATTGAAGGTTGAGCTTTGGACTGAGAATGGACCTTGACCTGCCAGGCAATTGAATGGCAGAAAGCCTATCGTTGTAGTTGAAATTAAGATAGTCCAGTCGTAAGCCACCATCTAACAGAAATTTTCCAAATGACAGTCCTTTTTGAACATAGGCAAAAAGATTTGCCTCTTTTATGTCGCCTGATTTGACGTAGTTTAAAAACCTGCGTTTAACTACGTTGGATAGGAAAGAATTAGATGTCGCATCGTACCTGGCACCAACACCATAATTACTGGTAAGTGTTGCATTTGTGTAGAAACGCTGCCTGACCAGCTTAGAGGAATAACCCACGAGATGCCTTTTTTCGGCCTGGTTGATCTCATCACCATTTACCGGGTCATTAAGGAAGAAGGTAAAATTTGAATATAGGTTGAATATATTTCGTGTATAATAAAGTTGGTTGGTTAGCGTGTAGCCGTTTCGCAGGGTCTGCGTCAGCAGAAGATTGGCATTGTAACGGGCAGTATTCCCACCTTCAGACGGGTCTATGGATCCAAATCGATCAATGGTACCGTTGTTAACTGCTCTTTCCGGTACCTGCCCCGAAGCGTCCCATTTACTTTGAAAACCAGAGAGTGAAAGGCTAAGCCGGGTATCGCCTGAAACAGCCACATTGTACTTCGCAAAAACGTTTATCCGGTTGAAGTTCTGCGGGTTTATTGTTGGGCCATTGCTATAATTTACTTCGGCGGCTATGTAGGCACTTTGCTTGTCTTTATTCTTCTTAATTAAATCGGCCATAGTCAGCACCCTGAACGTGTTGAACCTACCCGCTTCCACCTGTGCCAGGTTATTACTGATGTTGTCATACGTTGAAAACCCGACATAACCTGCAGTATTCAAGTTGCCCTGTTGTGTATAGTAGGGACCCGCTCCATAATCAATGTTGTTTACGGTTTCAGGTATAATGAAATGCGCATCTGCATACCCCTGGCCATGTGCATGGCTGACCATGTTAACCGGCATCCCGTCTACGGATACCGCAATGTCAGTACCATGATCGCAGTCAAATCCACGAAGAAATATTTGTTCTGCCTTACCACCCCCTGCATGTTGTGCAACAAACAAGCCGGGAACAATTCGCATGAGTTCCTGCGTTGTTTTAACAGGTCGTAAGTCGAGGTCGACTTTTGCAAGCGAATTGAATTTTTGCTGACCTATTCCTTGCGACAGAGTCACATCTTTGAGGTTGACCACATCGGGTTGCAGTTCTGCAAGTAACGCTTTCCCCGGTAATAGCGCATAGGTGAAAGATTTATAACCAATATAAGAGACATTTAGCATTGAGCCCGCTACATTCATCCTTATGCTGAAACTGCCTGAGGCATCCGTGCCGGACGTTAGTTCCGGCTGACCACTCACCGAAACGGTTGCACCTTCCAGAGGTTGCCTGCTTTTTGCATCTATAACAATACCTTTTTGAACGATCTGTGCGGTAATGCTATTGCAGAACAGTAACGTAATTGTAGTTACAAAAATGATTGTTGTGGTTAACCTGTGATATATCGTGGTTGCTCCTGGTAAAGAAGAATTCATAAGCTGTTTGTTGTGATGAATAGAATGGGAGATGAACCAAACAGCAGCTCAAAATCAGTAATCGCATGTAAAGGAAGACAGTACACGACCCCTTTTTGATGGGTTGTAGTCTGCCCCGGTTGAAATATATCGGGCGGTACAGCAGTATTGCCATCAAAAAAGCAGCGATTGTTTAACTAAAGTGAACGCGTTTGCTACTCAGCAAACGGCTTTGGAGGGGGGAAACAATCAAAGGTAAATTCATCAGAAAGTTCATCGACGTAGGTTGGCCGGTGAACTAAAAAACCATTAAAGTTCTGGGACTCATAAACCAGGTTTGATCCGACGTGAGCGGTGATATCCTTGTCAAACTTGAAATTGGTAGCATTGGTCTCCGGAAAGTCTTTCGAAGCTTCTTCAAGTTCCTTATCTACATGGTAAACACCGTTATGTTGGTGTACAACAGAGATGTGTTCAAGCTGATAAAAAGTATGCGCTATAAGGTCGGAAATTATCGGTACAACCGGTTTAACCAACGAAACAACATACGCGTAAAGCACTAAATATGTAAGCAGCTTTTTCATGTATGATGTATGTGTTTGTTCTCCTGTTGAGTTATAAGATTAATAGATAAGTTATACTGCAAACAGAACCAGCTGATCGCTGTTGCTGTTCTCTTTTGATCAAGTGAAAAATACCCGTTCAATTGTCCAGTAACAGGCAATTACCGCGATCAATGCCGAGAGGGGATAAACCACCCACTTGCGGTAAGTTTGTTTTTTACCAAACGGGATTACCAATAGCAGGTAAACCCCTAATATCACCGCGATCTGTCCCAGCTCGACCCCAACGTTGAAAGATAAAATCGATGTCAGGAATTTGTTTCGGGGCAACCCGATTTCGTTTAGTGAACTGGCGAAGCCAAGCCCATGGATGAGTCCGAATATAAATACCAGGATTATGCGCCAGGGCTTTAGTCCCGAAATCAAGATATTTTCGACTGCAACAAATAATATCGACAATGCAATAATGGGTTCGACAATCTCCCCGGGTGCAACAATCACGCTTTTCATGCTTAACGCAAGGGTAAGGGAATGTGCTACAGTAAATGCGGTTGCCTGCCATAATATCGCCTTCAGGTTGTTGCCCAACAGACATAAGCCGATTACAAAAAGAATGTGGTCGAAGCCTTCAGGAATGATGTGGCGGAAACCCAGTTTCAGGTAAAACCAAATGACATCATTTGTTGGCGCTTTCTCAAGAACATAGTTAATGGTATGGGCGTCAACGTTTGAGGCAACCAATGCAAAAACCAGTACCAGCACGAAGATCTTAAAACAAAATTTCTGGCTCATTGTCGTAGTGTTTCTGTTTAGCACTACATACGTTGCATGGCCGTAGATGTTTCTGTCTTCAGGTTTCGTTCAACATATGCGTTCGAGGCAGACGCTTGTTGAAGAATGGGTCTTGCTTTTTGCATGTCTCCCGATTTGTAATAGATCAGTCCTGCCCTGCTCAACAACACGGGGTTTTTTGAATTTGTCTTAAGCGCAGCATCGATATATGGCGCCGCTTTCGAATATTCACCCATATTGTATAACACCCAGGCAACTGTTTCATTAACATCAATATTTTCAGGCCTCCGGTTGTATTCAAGCATAGCATGCTCAAGCGCCTTCTTAGGCTGGTTTACTTTCAGGTATGCATAAGCAAGCTCACGATCCGAATAGTGTCCAACAGTTTCATCGTCGGTCTCCGGCTTTGAGTCTTTCAGCAATGCTTCAATCACTTCATTACATACCGCCTCTGCTTTCCTGGTTTCACCTGCAGCCTTGTAGGCATCTACCAGCTCTTCTTTAATGCTGTTGTCAGTGATCAGGGAGTCTGCTTTTTCATAATAGCTGATCGCTTTGCGATAATCTCCCGATGCAAGGGAAAGTCTCGCCATACCTGCAAGTGCATAAGCATAATCCGGCCGCACGCTGAGTGCAACTCCATATATGTCCTGTGCCGCCTTGTAGTCTGCTGTTTTCTCGTACAAACTTCCCAATTGCACTCTTGTCCATTCTGTGTGCTCATCGCCTTTTCCACCCGCTTCAACGGCCATTTTCATTGCATTGATCGCTCCGGGGTAATCTCCGAAGATCTCACGCAGGTAAGATATCCTTGAATACGACGTAAGATCAGGTCTGATTGATACCATTTTATCAGCATAAAGAACCGCTGAGTCGTAGCTACCCATTTCTACGTGCCCGTCGACCATCAGTCCGTATACATAAGCGTTACTCGGATTGATCTGTTGTGCCTGGCGTGCTGTTGCAAGACCTTCGGCAAAATGGTGCTGCGATAAATAGATGAGTGATTTAAAAACGAGTGCATTGAAGTTTGATGCATCAATTGACAGCACGTTATTGACCTGCTTCATAGCAGCAGGATCATAATATTGGTGATTGCCGGTTTCCCGCGCTTCCTGTATATATAGTGCAGCGAGTTTGAGTGCTGATTTGACATCTGTGGCATCGGCCTTTACCGCTGCCATCAAGTCAGTTGCATTTTGCTGGGTTTTCTTCCATTCTTCATCGTCGGCCTGTGCTTTCCTGGCGAGTAATGGGTACGTCTGATTTTCTTTCTGCTGTTCTTTACGGTTGTAGTTATAAACAATACCGGTAACAGCCAGGACGAAGACGACAAGTGAAATAATGTAGATGTTTTTCTTTTTCATTTGTTGGGGTTGTTGGGGGGAAGTTTTTTTTCAGTACTAATGTTTCAGGTGGCCTGCTTTGTTTGCTTAATCTGGATTCAACCGATGAACGGAATGCGACG
>JASLBT010000083.1 GCA_030146445.1 Segetibacter sp.
AGCCTTTGTTCGCTAATTAACTTTGGTTGTGTCACTCCCTTGTACTGAATCACGCTGGGCGGCCAATGTACCTGCCATAAAGAACCGCATAGATCTTAGGAGAATGTGCGTGTGTTTATGCCGATTGTTGAGCAATCGCAGCTGTAATGTAATGATGTAAAATAATGCAAGGGTTTACGATAAGGTCTCTCTGTCTCTAAAGCAAACTGCAGGGCTGCCTGCACAAATTTTGCCACCTGGCAGTGATTTGAAAATTGAAGACCTGGCGCCGACAACGGTCCCTCTTCCCACGGTTATTCCCGGTGCAACAAATACGTCTGTGGCCAGCCAACACTCGTCTTCAATAGTTATTGGTGAGTTGGTGGTCGGAAACTCAACATACCGGTAATCGTGAGAACCGGCGCATAGATAACTTCTCTGTGAAATCACCACATTTTTGCCAATGTTAATGTCGGCAAGGCTGTAGAGTACAACGTCGTCACCGATCCAGCTGTAATCACCAATATTCACCTTCCAGGGGAAATGGGTGTGTACAGACGCACGGATGATCACGTTGGTTCCAATCTTGGCGCCGAAACACCTTAACAGGAAACGCCGCCATCCATAAAGAAACTGAGGGGATGTACGAAAGAAAAGCGCCTCAACGATCCACCAGAGTTGCACATACCATGGCGACTTGCCACGGGATCCCGGGGGCAACTTAAACAGATCAAGTCGTTGGTATTCCATGAATAACGGCGATTTGGTGGAAGAAAGATATTCTTCCCCATTAACATTCGAATACTTTCTATCGATTTCAGGACTTTTCTTGACCATGCCAGGTAAATAAACTTGTGAATACTGAGGATAACGTGTTTCTGAAGAATTATATTATTAAAACCCCTATCAATATCTGCAAATCAACTGTCGGCTTTTTCGGAAGGAAACACGGTTCCAAATGGCTGTTCTAAACAGTCAGCATACTCGCAAAAACGTGCCAAAGTACTGATAAAAAGGCGTTTCATTCGCTTCTGTACACCATACTGTAATTTCTAACAATTACTTAATGTCAAATTGTATGAGTATAAACAGGTTACTGAACCCGGTTCGGCCAGGTTGCCTTAATATTTTTTAATCGATGATGCTTGTTTTGTCAGCCATACCCGGTAACCGGTTAAAATGTGCATGGATGCAAGACCCGATCAGCTTGCGGCAAAGTTAAAGCTGTTCATAAATGATGTTGCCCAACATCCCGTTAAGGATCATATTCAGCAGAAAGTTCTGGTCATTATTAGGACCGTTAGTTCTTATGCTTCCGTCCATGTTAATGTCGTCAGCAGTATACATGTTCATCAGCACGGCTGCCACTGAGCCATCAAGTCCGGCATTTTGGATGTGGTTTTGGTCGTTTAGCGGCCCACTGAACTTCACGTTGTTATTAACATTTGCGTTTCCTGCCCGCATTGCCCAGATGCCTCCAATCTGCACTGTTGAAGAATAGCTCTGGTTTCTGAATGAGCTTGAAGCTGACGTAGTAAAGTCATAAGTTGCGGCCATACCGTTGAAGTCGACCGTTGCTTTTGTTTTGATTCCCAGGTGGTTGCGGTGGCGAATGGCGACCTGGTATTTACCGCGGGCCAGGCCCGCAATGGAAATTTGGGTTGTTGACCCATCAAGATCCACCAGTACTCCCTCGGCATTTACAAACACCGGCTTTCTTACAAGTGTTGTATTGGAAGCGGAGTCGCGCAATTCAAGTAATACCCAATCAACCATGTTTGGGTGGTTGGAAAAAAAAGTGGAACCGACAGATTCAGTACCTGTGTAATTGAATGGGGGTTTGTTGTAAGGTTGCGTTGCCGCCTTTGCCTGCAGAATACCCAATACATTCAAGGCATTGTTCATTTTACCCGTGCTGGTATTGAAGGCGCCCTGCAGAAAAACCTTGCCGCTAAACTTCAATGCACTATCAACCACCGGAAGTACTTCTGTCGACAAGAAGTTCCATCCGCCCGGGAACACATTGTCCGTAATTGGTTGAAGCCCTTTGCCTGACTTTATTTCAACACCATTCCTTACGATGCTGAATGTGGGGGTTCCCCTGAATGAACCCATGTCAATCTCGAAATAGGCAGCTCCGGCGGGTTGCAATGCTGACAACGTGTTGTTTATTTTGAGTTGCGCTGGTGCGGTCAGGTGCGCTGCCATTTTGATCTTATCACTTTCAAACCGCGTCTTTATTCCGTAAACCTGGTTTGCTCCACCGACTTCGATGTGACCGGTTGCGTATACGGTGTTGTTCCACCACGTTTGATTTAAATGAGAATAGTTGGCGAATTCTGCTGGAAGAACAGGGTTTGGCGCGGCTGTACTCGGGTGGAGGTAATAGTGCGAAAACATCCGGTCTTCTGAAAAGGTAGGGGCAGGCAAGTTCTGCCTGAACGCATCAACCCACGGCCTCAGAAATTTTTGAATTCCACTATGATCAGTTAACGGATACCTGATGTTATCACCCAAATTAAAACCAGCGTTTAACGGCGGAACAAACGACAACCCTTCTACAGGAGGAACGACCAGTGGGGAAATATAGGAAAGTTCAGCATAATCATTAGCAGTGATGTCGCTCATTGCAGTTGGTCTTGAACCCGCGGGTGATACCAGGATGCTGTCCCATATTTCTGCAGCGCCGTCAAATCCGAAGTCACTAAACGACACGGATGCATAAAGTGAACTGACACCTGCCATTGAAAGCTTCCCCCTTTGTACTGAGGACCGGGTAATGAATTGGTTGGTTTTTATTATGGCCGCTTTATTTCCCTGGTCAACTGCGAAGTTGATAAGGCCATCAAGTTGAGGCCGCGTATCGTACAGGTGGTGTACGCCCTCAAGGCTTCTCGCGTCCGAAGTTCCAAACCAGCTCAGGTAGCCTGTGTTCGTCATATGCTCTGCTACCCAGGTTGAACCGCCGTCGTATGAAAACGGGTACCTGGAATGCACCCACAAATAGTAGTCAGCCTTTGATATGTTATGTGAAGATAAAAGGCTATCCACCACGTGCTGATTATCCATTTGGTAATCCCAGCCCGTATAAACTTTTTTGCCGCCAATGTTTAGAATTGCCGGATGATTCCAGGTATCGACAAACATCTGAGCCACCTTAGGAGATTCAACCCACCACGACGCACCGGCCATTACAGGAATACCACCTACACGTTCAGCTGCATCAAGGAGCTTTCGTAATGTGGAGATATAATTACCTGAATAATCATCGAGGTGCGCCCAGATCAGGTTGTAACCTGAAGCTTTCATTTGTTCAAGCCAGGCATCCATGTCACTTGTAAATGCCAGCAAATTGATCATCACGTGAGCAGTATAATACTTGTTCGAAGTAAACCCCTCGGGAACGATTGATATCCATTCATCAGCCTCAGCGGAACTCCTGCCATTTTTGATGGCAATTGCCCGAAAACGGGTTGTTGTGCTAACCTGTATAGGAGACTGGTAGATTGGGCTAAGGGCTGTTGGGGAACTGCCATCGGTAGTATAATGAATGGTAGCCCCGGCCATTAAAGAATTGGTTGGGCTTTCGGTAATGGTCAGAGCCTGGGGCTGTGTGTACAAGCCCTTCGAGGAAAAAACAGGGGCTACAATCTTCCGGCCTAAGTCATGCAACAACTGTTTAACGTCGCCGTAAAATTGTCTTACCTGTTCATCACTTAAAGTCCCATTATCAATACAGTAAAATTGCCCGTTTCCAATGTCACTTGCATCTCTAAAGACCTGGATAGGCGCATCCCTAAGTTCAGTTGTAGTTGGTGTGGTGCTGGTCACACCGATTTGTTTGCCATCGACAAACACCTTCGCTGAATTCAACGACTGCTTTAATACATGGTAGAAGCCTTCCGTGGATGAGGTTAAGCCTCCGCCAACGGCAGCGTAGGCTGAACTTGGACCTATGTAGGCATTTACATTGTTCTGGTTAACTGCCAGCGTAGAGTATGGGCTGGCAGAATTTGGTAATCCGATCCATCCCCAACCTTTATCTTCAATCCACATCGAATATCCAAATAACCCCTGGAGATTTAACTTGCTTAAATTGGTATTTGAGTTTAGAAAATTGGAATATTTTAGTTTCAGGCCGTATTGAGGTATGTAGTCGGTTGGCAGGAAGCCGGTAGCCGTAATTAAACTTGTTCCCGGTACAGGGTATTTAAGCTTTACCAAAGCTGAGTTGAGATCCTGTCCCACTAATGGTCCGAGGTCAATTATTTTGTCCCAGTAATTATTCGCCTTAGCTGCACTTACAAATCGGGTTATAGCCTGTAAGTCGTTTACAGTAATTGATCCTCCGTTTAAGCGGATCCGGTTTTCGTAGTCGGAGACTATGAAGTTAACGTCTGGGGTTTGGGCGGAACATTCCTGACAGATTACCAGTAGAAAAAATAGGGACAATAGACTTTTCATAGCATACTTCAGTTTCGGAAAGGGTGTAATGTGCCACTAACGAAATCATAGAAGTATTGTTGTGCTATTCATAGGGTAAATCGAGATGACCGGAAGGTAGTCGCTCGATAAATATTATTAAGTTTTCTTAATTCACTTTTAATGAGTTCTGTAAAACATTTTAATTTATTCTAAACATGCTTATCGCAGAATGGGGACAGGTTCAATTGCAGGGGCTGTCAAAATCTCTCTGTCTCCGACACAAATAGCGGGTGATCCGGCGCAAACTTTTCCTCCGGGAAGGGTCTTAAATACAGTTGACCGGGCTCCAACAACAGTCCCCCGGCCGATTGTTACCCCCGGAGCTACGAATACATCTGCTTCCAGCCAACACTCATCTTCTATTTTTATCGGATCATTCTTAATGGGAAAATCGCTTCGGCTATAACTATGGGAACCGGCGCACACGTATCCGTTATCGGAGATCACTACATGCTTTCCGATTTCTATGTTACCAAGGCTATAAAGTACCACGCCATCACCTAGCCTGCTATAATCACCGATGATGACTTTCCATGGAAACTGCATCTGAACAGACGAACGGATGATAACGTTTTTTCCGATTTTTGCTCCGAAAGAGGTGAAAACAAACCTCCGCCAACCATACATAAACTGCGGTGTTGAATTAACAAATACTGCCTGTATTATCCACCAGAGTTGAACCATCCAGCCTGGCCGGCCTCTGAAACCAGTCGGAAGTTGAAACTGGTTAAGCCTTTGTACTTGCATGTAGAATTAGTGAAATATTGTTGGAAAATGAATTAACCGTGAAATTCCGTTGTGCATATTCTTTATTGTGAGTAGAATACTTCGCCATCATTTGTGGAATATCGGAACTTATTTTTTCAAGACATGCGCAAATGTGAGCGGGCGACTTTGGGGGAACAAGAAAGCCATTTGCTTCGGTGACAATGTCGGGTATACCTGCGTGCCGGGTGCTTATAATGATATTACCTGTGGCCATTCCTTCTAACTACTCTATAGGCTGTCCTTCCATTTTGTAATTGG
>JASLBT010000274.1 GCA_030146445.1 Segetibacter sp.
GAAAAAGTGAATAGGAACCCCAACGTGCAGGCGGGGTTTGCTCTGTTCGATTCCGCAGACGAACCCGCGGTTTCCTTGCCGATTCGTTATGACTGCTGTGGTGAGTGTGCCTCGTGTGTGCGGGCGGAAGGATTAATGCACCCCGATATCCACTTTTCATACCCCGTAATCACCAAAAAGAGTGGTGATAAGCCAATAAGCACAGCGTTCATAAATGAGTGGCGCGAGTTTGTAAAACAGCTTCCTTATGGTAATGTTTACGATTGGCTCCAGTTCATTGGCGCTGAAAACAAACAGGGTAACATTACGGCCGAGGAGTGCAACGACATTATCCGGCAAATGAGCCTAAAAAGTTTCGAAAGCGGGTATAAAATACTGGTGATGTGGATGCCCGAATACCTTGGCAAAGAAGGCAATAAGCTCCTGAAGCTGATCGAAGAACCGCCACAGAATACCCTCTTTATCCTGGTTGCTGAAAGCGAAGAACTCATTTTACAAACGATATTATCACGGACCCAGTTAATAAAGGTTCCTCTGCTTGCAAATGAAGACGTAGAAGAAGCGCTCGTTTCCAGAAACAATACGCCTGCTGAACAGGCCCGCCAGGTTGCATCAATTGCAGAAGGTAATTACCGGGAAGCATTGCACCTGCTCCAACACTCCGAAGAGGACTGGCAGGGTTTGCTGCGCGAATGGTTAAATGCGACTTTAAAGGCCGGACCTGCTGCCCAGGTAAAATGGGTTGCGACCATGGCGGAACTCGGGAGGGAAAAACAAAAGCAGTTTTTGCGTTATTTTAATCACCTGCTTGAACAAAGTATCCGGATCCGGGTACTTGGTCCGGAGAGGATCACCCTTTCAGGCAACGAAAAGGATTTTGCACAACGTTTGAATAAAATAGCAGGAGTTAGCCAGCAGCAGGCGATAATAGAAGAACTGGATAAAGCATCGTACTTCATTGAACGAAATGCCAACGCTAAAATGCTTTTTCATGCACTTACCATCAAGTTATTACACATCATCCAGGATAAAGTGCTGCTAACCACTTAGATCAAAATTGACGATGCCGCAGAAGATTTGTTAAAACCAGCAATATTCTTATGAAATCATTATTTTTGGAGAATATAGTGCCGGTGAATAAAGCCGGTTTGTTTTAATATGGAAAGCATTGTTGTATGATACCCAGCGGTTTCGTGAACATGGTGTAGTCAGATCATACAATTTTTGCCGGAATACGCTTATCAGCATAGTAGGTTTTAGGATAAAGAGGAGAAGACATAGCGGTTGCCTTGAATTTGGTTGGTACCGGAATTAAAGCCCTGTACAGCGGCAATATGTTTAATACACAACGATATACTGTCGTTTGTAATTATCCGCGTTCAATATAGTGATATGGTACAAGAGTGCGACGCAACGAATGTACCATACCCATCCTGCTGTTTGCTCCATAAGTATAATTCCCCTGTTAAAGCATTTTTGTTAATCTAAGCTGTATGGTATTTGCCAGGCAGTAAAAAACATAAATCATGGCATGTGGAAGTTGTGGAACTTCGCCGAATGGCTGCAAGAGTAACGGTGGTTGCAGCACCGGTGGGTGCAACCGGATGAATGTGCACGACTGGTTAATGAACCTGCCGTTCAGCGATCCGGAAAGTTCTTGTAAGGTAATAGAGGTAAGTTTCAATCATGGCAGCCGGAAGGATTTTTACCGGAACCCAACGCTGCAATACTTCGAAAAAGGCGAATTGGTTACTGTAGAAGGCGTTAGTGGATTTGACGTTGGAGAAGTTACCCTTTCCGGTGAAATGGTGCGCTTGCAATTGAAAAAAAAGAAAGTAGATGAGTTCAGCAGTGAGATGAAGAAGATTCTTCGGCGAAGCACAGAGTCGGATATCAATAAACTTCGTGAAAATAAGGCAAGAGAGAAAGAAGCATTAGTGAGGAGCCGCGCCATGGCAAGGCAATTGAACTTACAAATGAAGCTTGCTGAAGTGGAACTCCAGGCTGACGGAAAGAAAGCTACTTTCTACTATACGGCTGATGACAGGGTCGATTTTAGGGAGCTGATCCGTTCTTATGCAAGCGAATTTAAGGTGAAAGTGGAAATGCGTCAGATAGGTGCCCGGCAGGAAGCGGGAAAGGTTGGGGGAATTGGTAGCTGCGGACGTGAACTTTGCTGCAGCACCTGGTTAACTGATTTCAAAAGTGTAAACACGACTGCCGCGAGGTACCAGAACCTCTCCATAAATCAAACAAAGCTAAGCGGCCAATGTGGAAGGCTGAAGTGCTGTCTTAATTATGAACTGGATACCTACCTCGATGCGCTGCAGCATTTTCCTGACAATGCAGACGTTATCCAGACGGCAAAAAGCCCGGCATACCTCGTAAAGAAAGACATTTTTAAAAACCTGATGTGGTACACGCTTCCTGAAAGCAGTAAACACTATCCCCTGACGATTACCAGGGTCAAGGAAATTCAAAGGATGAACGCCGAAGGAAAAAAACCCGAGGACCTTGAGCCGGTTGAAGTGGTGAGTTCGAAACCTAAAGAAGTTGAACCGGAGTTTGTTGACGTTGTAGGCCAAACGAGCCTGAGAAGTCTTGAGAAGGGCCGGCGGAATGAAAGACAACCCGACAGAAGAGGCGGTGAGAACCGCGGTGGAGAAAAAAGGAACGTTGAAGGCCAGCCACCGCGTGGACCTCGTCAGCAACAACCAGCCGGAAAACCAAACCCGGTTAATCAACCACGCCCGCAAGGTGGGCCAGCCGACACCAGGCAGCGCCCCACACAACCACCCCGGCCAGGTGGAAAACCTCCGGAACCCGGACAAAGGAACCGGCCGCAACAACCTGCAAATGCAGGACCACAACGGCCGCCGCGACCTCCTCAAAACAGGCCGCCGCAAAACAGGCCACCACAAAAACCAACTCCGGGTCCTGCACCCGCTGAAACTTAATAACATCCCCGGCTAAGCAGCCGGGGATGTTTAGTTTTAACTATGCCTCAGCGTTTTCCGTGATGTATTTTTTTATTGTGCGATTATTAACCCACCATAATACTGCAAGCACCAATGAGCCCGCGGCAATCGTGTAAATTGAGATCGCCGGGCTGATATTCATATGTTGTTTGGCCAGGTACAACTTTAACAAAAATTGCAGGAAGGCTATCAGCAACACGCTGATCACAACAATTACCACGTTTCCGGGGACGAATTGCTTCATCAAAAATCGTTGGAGTTGAGCGGGTGATGTGCCAAGTGTAATTAGAAGCTGAATCTCATTTTTGGTTGAGGCAATCGTTAGCTGTATAAAGAGCGAGAACACGAGCAGGGCGAAAAGCAGCATAACCGCACCGGTAATCCAGGAGGCGCTAACAATGGTGTTCACGATCTCGCGGTATTTACTAAATCGTGTTTTGTCGGCATCGGTTACCAGCCCATTATCTTTTAAGTAACGCACCAACTCCGGGTTGCCGGGATCGGTTGTTTGAATAACCACGCGGGAGGTTTTGGTACTTTGTTCGGAACCAAACTGCCGGTTTGCCCATTCCAGGAAATTGTGTGGCACCAATACGGAAGATATCCGGTCGCTGAACCCGACAACCCTGCCCGTAAATGGAACTGTTTGTCCGTGGAATTGAATGTTAATAACGACAGGTATCGTCATTACCATTTCCTGTGTTAGTTGAATTAGATCCTGAGATGGGGCAAATCCAAAGTTATAAAGGTCGAGGAATTGGTTAGGAATAATCAAGGGTATGTTGGTGGACCCTGGCTGCCACTTCCAATCACTTGATTTTACATCGATGAACACGTCCGGAACACTTTCGAAGAACAGATCGGTGTAAAAGGGAAACCGTTCACTTGGGCTTTGAGCCGAAATCTTGAACCGGCTTGATGTCAGCTCGCCTACTGCATCAACAAACGGCTGTTTTTTAAGATTGTTGATTTCTGCCGGGGTGAGGCTGTTGTCGACGTTGTTCCCGTTTATCTTTTTATTCACCACGAGGAAGTTCGCTATGCTGTCCTGGTTGGTCTCCCCATATAGG
Organism: Segetibacter sp.; assembly: GCA_030146445.1. GTDB lineage: Bacteria > Bacteroidota > Bacteroidia > Chitinophagales > Chitinophagaceae > Segetibacter. The sequence continues at coordinate 4,049 of JASLBT010000274.1, forward strand.
AGTTCATTATAGTTCACCTGTATCTGTACGGCTGATAAGATTAGTAACAGTGCAATAAATAAACCCAACCCCGCCATCAGGAAGCGACTTTTTCCTACTCCTGAGCGAATTATTTTTTTAAGAATTGCGTTGAACATAGGCTTTGACCACTGCAAGGATTAGAGATCGTATAATTGGGTGTACTTGAAGTTGTCATCGTCATCAAGGTCAGTGACAAGGAAGCCTGCAGCTCTTTTTGTGCATTCTTCTGCGATCAACGCGGCGGCCTTGCGGGTATTTTCTTTATCAAGGTGGCTAAAGGGTTCATCCATTATCAACCATTCAAAGGGCTGCATCAACGATCTTATGATTGCAATTCTTTGCTGTTCACCATAACTGCAGATACCGGCCGGCTGATCCAGTATGCCTTGAATGCCCAACCGTTCTGCCATGTCGTCAATCACCACCGGCGGGTAAAAAACTGATTGCATCACGCGTTTCAGTTCGATGTTTTCACGTGCAGTAAGGTTGTTAAATAGGCGGAGATCCTGGAAAATGATGCTCACGCGTTTTTGCCGTATAGCCGCGAGTTCACCGGCTGGAATGGTGCGAAGGTCGGTATCACCGTACAACACCTGTCCTTCATAATCGTGACGTGTTTTATAGAGCATGTGCACGAGTGTTGTTTTTCCACTTCCACTAGGTGCCTTTATTTTCACCCATTCCTTTTGCTTTAGGTGTACTTCGCAGTTCCAAATGCCCGATGATCTCAGGAGAAACCTGTCTTTGAGCGGGCGGGGGACTACGTTTCGAAGCTTAATGTCCATCAATAATGATTCGTGTAAAAACAGCAATTCTTTGTTAAGGAGTAATGTATAAAAAAGCTGCACCCAGGCGCAGCTTCTACCAGAACGGGAGTAGGTTTATTGTACGCTAGTATCCGTGTTAATTTCGGTGCTGTCGATCTTCATACCCGGCCTCAATTCCTTATTGCGTGCCTGTTGCTGCCTGATTGAATGCCCGGCAACCGACATAAAGTTCACGAGAGAAGTAAGACTGTTTTCTTTCTCGCTTTTTGTTCTCAACTCAAAATAGCCTTTGGTGAACTTTCCGGTAAACGCATCACTGTACATTGTCATGTCCCGGAAAGTTTGTTTTGCGCTTACTAATACACTGTCAAACCTGCTATCGGGGGGCACACCCGCCATGATTTTTTCGAAATCGATATAGCCGCCGACGGACTTGCCCTTAAGATCGTTCAGAACGGTTTTATTAAGTGCTGCTGTTGCATTTTGAGAGCGGTACTGCGCGATAACAGTACTGTCGGTACCGGCAAGTATGTATTTGTCATCAATTGAAACATACATTCCCGTCTTGCGCATGGCAGGGTTTAACATGTATTGGTTGCCATTCTTTGTAAGCAGCTGCTGGGCGACCAACTTGTCCATTACCTTATTTAATTGCGTTTTGTCGCCTACCGTAACGTTTAAGAGCACTTTCATCGGCAACACAGACGGTTGCCCATTGTTCGGGACGTAGTCTGATGCTATCAATGCGATATCGCCTTTAAAAACCTTAACGAGTTCTTTCATTGTATAATTGGTGCCCATGAATTTCGTTAAGAAACCATCAACCATTCCGCCCACCTCCAGGTAATTTACCAGACCGGTGAAAAACTCAGGGTCGAATGCTGCAACCATAAAGCCGTTGATTGCATTCGAAGGGTATTTCTCCACCAAACCGAGGTCTAAAGATGGGCCTGAATATTTTGACAGCAGGTCTCCTAAAGGTTTACTTGAATAGCTTTTACTATTCACTACAACTTTACCATCTTCAAAATTGAGGGTCGCTGCAGTAATCGAGTTTGCGAAAAGCTCCTTCACCTTTGGCAATGGTATTGGCAGGTTTTCCACAGATGAAGCTGAATTAATCCACATGCTGGCATCGGACCGGTCCTGCATCAGGTCGCGGAACTCCGAAAGGGAAGTTACGGAGGTCTCCTCTTCACGGTTAATGTACGCAGTCATCTCCGCTTTGAGGTCATTGGTGGTATTTACATCCTGCGGTTTATTCAGGTTGTACGACTGCGTGGCGCTGTCAAACTGCATCCCTCCGGCATACGACTTTTGATACGACATCGCGATCACCAGGTCGTTTGCCCATGCAATCATATTGTCGCCGTCAATCATATAGGTATAATTCTTTTCCTTTTGAACCGAAGCAGTAGGTTTTTTCTTTTTTAAATAAGCTTCCAGCTTTGAAGCGTCGTCGAGAGTACCCAATACGGAAATTATGCCGCTCCCTTTTCCCATGGCCATACCGCCTCCTTTTTGGTCAAAAGAAACATATATGTCTTCTTCCAGGTCGATACCCGAGTTTTTCAAATCTTCCCATTCTTTTCTGCCTTTGTCGAAGGCACTATCATTGTCACTGGTCAGGCTTTTAAGCAGGTTCCCGATGGTGACCTGGCTTTTGACGAGTTTATTTTGCAACGACTTTGAGTTCAGGCTGGCAACGAAAACAGCAGTTTTTGGGATATGGGTGGTTTGCTTGGGAACTTTCTTTTTACAGGAGGTGCTTAGGGCCGTAATCAAGATCAGGAGTACACTGAAGCGCATTAAAATTTTCATTCTGGTTTGGGTTTTATATACGAAGTTAATTTTTGTTAAAAGCAAAAAAACTTAATTTATCAAGTGGTCATTCCACGTTAACAAGCGGTAGTGGACAGCCACCCATGAGGTGAATAGTACTGAAGCCCGGAGGTTTCACCTTGTCTTGGCTCAATAGATGTTTCCGGACAAGGGAAAAGATTATACGTTACTTCCTGAGGTGATCATCTGCAGGCAAACTGTTCGGAATATATCACCGTAGGCGTTTTCGTAAACGCTCGTTTTCAGGGTCTCAACGCACCCGCAGCTGCTGGATTAACGGTTAGGTATTCGGTATCGTCTCGTAGTTTATTATCGCCGGTAGTGTTCACGTGCGCTCAACCTTAAAATTGACCGTTCACCATTATTTAAAGATTCATTGCAGCAGGTGTAAGTTTTAGTTTGCCTTACCTGGTACTCCTTATTATGCCCATGCCGGGCCTGAATTCAATCATACCCAACGAGAAAAATTGCTGGTGAAAGGCCTCGCTTTTACTTCCGCAAACCTGTGCATTTTTCTTTTTTCATACTTAATAATTCAAACGTAGTTTATGCAAAAACTTTTATGCATTCTCTTCTGTTTGTCCCTGGCAATGGGTAAGCTTTGGGCACAAAACCGAACCTTATCCGGGAGGGTAACAGATGAACAGGGCGCACCGGTCTCCGGGGCGTCTGTAATGGTAAAGGGCTCGGGGATAGGGACCACTTCCAATGAAGATGGCTCCTTCCGCATAAGTGTGCCGGCGGAAGCCAGGACGCTTATATTTTCGGCCTTGAATGTGCCGGCAAGAGAAGTGGCCATTGGTACATCAACGATTGTTAATGTGACGCTATCTGCTGAAGCGCGCAGACTCGACGAAGTGGTGGTTACTGCCCTCGGCATTACCCGCGACAGGAGATCGCTGGGTTATGCCACGCAAAGTTTAAAATCGGAAGACATTGTTGATAAGGGAGAAATCAATATCGTCAATGCTTTGCAGGGGAAAATAGCCGGTGTTGACATCACCGGCGCAGGTGGCGCAGCAGGAGCATCAGCAAACATCAATATCCGCGGCATCACTTCATTTGGATCGTTTAATCAGATGAGTAATCAACCGCTGTTCGTGGTCGACGGAATACCGATAAGCAATGACCTGGATCGTACCGGGAATTCGTTGTTCGACCAGCAGCCTTCAAACCGGGCCCTCGACTTAAACCTTAATGACATTGAGACCATCAACGTACTAAAAGGCCCGGCAGCTTCAGTATTGTATGGTTCACGTGCTTCCGCCGGCGCAATCATTATCACGACGAAAAAAGGCGCAGGTGCGAAAGGAAAAGTGAATGTAACAGTTGCCTCTTCATACACCAATCAGCAGGTGTCTGGCCTACCTGAGTTCCAGAATGAATACGGCGCAGGCCTTACGGGGCTTTACAATCCCGTCAGCGGAAACTCATGGGGTCCAAAATTTGGTTCTGCTCCAACGCTTTTAAACGGGCTGATTGCCAATGGTGTTGTTGCGAACTACCGTGCTTACCCAAACAACATTCGTAACTTCTATGAAACAGGTAGTATTTTAGAAAACAACCTGAACGTAACTTCAGGCGACGCCAAACAAAACGTTGGGCTGTCCGTGGGAAACACTAACCAGACCGGGTTTTTGCCAAACACTAAACTCAGCCGTACAAATGTGGGAGCGAAGTTCAATACCATGCTGGGTGAACGTTTTTCACTTGGAAGTTCCATCAACTACGTAAGTTCGAACCAGACCGGCATAGTACAGGGCAACAGTCTCGAGAGTGGGTTGTTGTCCATTTATGGTACCCCGCGGAGTCTTGACCTTGATTTTTACCGGCAAAACTATAAGAATCCTGATGGCTCTTTTAACTGGCCGGTGGCCGGAAGGGAAAATCCATACTTTAATGCTTATGAAAACCCACTTACGAGCAGGCTATCAAGGACAACCGGGAACGTAAGGATTGGCTACGACTTCACAAATTGGCTTAATGTAAGCTACCGCCTGGGAATTGACGCTTACACAGATAG
>JASLBT010000253.1 GCA_030146445.1 Segetibacter sp.
CTCCTCCCTCCTCTTGCTTTATTCTGAATGACCACAGATGAGTCGAAGTAATTTGCAAAAGGCATTCCCCAGCCAGCTTGCGGGAAGCGTGTGTTATCGTAAAGACACATGGTTGAGTCGCCGATAAGATAAACCGTTATCTTTTTCCTGTCGGGGTAAACATAAGCTGCGAGCACCAACAATAACAGCAATGCCGGTAACGTCAGGCGGTGCCGCAAACAGAAGTTCCGAAATGATTTCAACATCGAAAATAGTTGATGGTTAACTATGGACTGCGACACACTGTCGCTGCTCCGGCAGGAACTGAAATCCTGCAATTATGCATGCTGAAAAGTACTGCTCCATATTGAACAAACAGTACAAGAGTGCGACGCCTATGAAGCTTCAAAAAAGAACCACAGCCGGGTACCAAAAAAATATTCGGCACCCGGGTGGCAGGATCAGGTTTGCAGGTCGGCGAAGCAATGCTACTTACCGAAGGCTGCTGCTGTATTGTTTAATTGAGCAGGGGTAGGCAAGGTGCCGTTGTTGATGATTACCTGGTAGCGGAACGTAACCGACTTTCCGGGATCAAGTGAATAGTTCAACTTTTCCTTACCACCACTCAGGGCTTCCTGCCCCAATGGATTTGCAGCGAAGAGACCATAACCGCGGGCATGCCAGTAAGTGGGATAACCAGGATTCGACGGATGATCGACAATGGTGATCGAAACAGGCTCGCCCTTTTTAGTGCCATACATCATGCACCACTTTCCCCGGGTACCCCAAACGTCGTTGCCCTTTTTGCCCTCGCTGGTTAAAAGTGTTCCGGTTACGCCTTCGTTGTTTAATACCGCAACCTTGGTAGGTAGACCCTGAGCATCGGTATATATCTCCGGCTTATCTGAGGGTATCTCGAGTTCGCGGCTGACACGAATACCGAGCACCCCTTCTTTATTATCTTTCAGGGAAACTTTTTCTTTTTGGGCCGTTAGCCTGGCGACACGCTCAATAGTGCGGCTGTTTGCGTCGCCCCGGAAAGTAAAGGTGGTTTGTTCTTTTAGCAAGACATTTCCCTTGTTATCGACCCAGTCGGATTCGACAACCAACGTGCCCTTATTTTTGCCATTTTCCGTTTTTACTATCCGGCGGTGGCGGATACTGCCATACTTTGATTTTTCTTCTGGTTTGATTGCGTACGAATTGTTCCAGAAATCAAGGCCGTTCACATCACCGTAGTTGAACCATAACCCAACATGATGCGGATGATCAGTTCTCTCGTTTGGCTGACTGTTTAAAGGAAAACCTCTCGTAACTGTTGTTCCCGAGGCTGTTTGCAGGGGATACAACACCGGCTTGTCGATGTCGTTTTTGTAGAGGTAAGAGGTAAAGAATTTTCCATCAATCATTACATCCACTTTTTGTGCTTTGTCGTCGCGAACAAACCTGACTTCCTTTTGCGCAGAAGCAGCCATAAACAAAAACAGCTGAAAAACTGAAAGGCTAACGATTCTTAAGAGCTGTACCATATTTTTTATGATCTTATTAAGATTGATATGATTTAAAAGGTTGAAAAGGCTTTCCGCCAACAAGTATCTCCTGCGTCTTTGGATCGAATACCGCTTTCTGGCCCGTGAGCACTGCTGCAGTGGTCATGATGGTAGCAATGGAATGGCTATATCCTGCTTCAACAGGAGCGTTTGGTTGCTTGCGGCTACGTACGCATTCCATCCAGTTGCGGACATGATTGGATGTAAGCTTATCCCCACCGGTATCTGCAGAAACCACTGCGGCTTCAACGACCGACAAACTAGACTCGGGCAGGAGAAATGGCTTTAAACCTGCAGGAGCAGCAGCTTTTTCAGGTAGCCCGCCAGTAGGGGAAACCTTGTTGGTGTTCAGGTTTAGTTCGCCTCCGTTTGAGTAATATATCTCCGCAGGACGTTCGCTGCCATTGTGCATACGTGAGCCAAAAGTCACCTGGAAGCCTTTTGAAGGATCGTTCGCCGGACCGTAGTCGAATACGGCATATATCGTGTCCCAGTTTTTCCGGCCATCTTTCCATTTGTATATCCCGCCGTTTGCTACCACACTGCGGGGATGCTGGAGGCCGGTGAACCAATGTACCGTATCGATCTGGTGGCTCATCCATTGTCCGGGGAGGCCGGATGAATACGGCCAAAACAGGCGGAACTCCAGGTACTTTCTTGGGTCGAAAGCTTCAAACGGACGGTTCATCAGGTAACGTTTCCAGTCGGTATCTTCCTGTTTTAGTTGTGCTACTGCTTCGGGCCTGCGCCAGCGCATCGGCTGGTTTACATTCCAGGTTAATTCAACCATGGTGATATCGCCAAACTTGCCGGATTTGATAAACTTTTCTGCTACATGGTAATTGGAACCGCTGCGTCGTTGCGAACCAATTTGTACGATCCTGTCAGATGCTTTGATGCCTTTCAGTGCTGCACGATTGTCTTCCATGGTTTCGGCAAACGGCTTTTCGCAATAAACATCACAACCTGCTTTAACCGCTTCCAGGGCGTGTAAAGCATGCTGAAAATCAGCAGTACTCACAAATACGGCGTCGACGAGTTTCTTATCATACATCTCCTCGTTGTTTCTGCAAGCAATTACATCGTGCTGCATTTTGTCTTTCCACAAGGCCGCCCCTGTTTCCCGTCTTTTGTTCCAGATATCAGACACTGCAACCACGTCGAAATTCAACTCCTTGTAGTGGTTCATAAAACAGGGAACATGCGAACTCCTGTGCCGGTCGGAAAAGCCTACTACGCCAACCCTTACGCGGTCGTTAGCGCCAATGATCCGGTTGTAACTCTGCGCGCTCCAGCCCATTTGGGTGGCCAGCACGCCTGCGCCAGCGAGCGCTGAATTTTTAATGAAATCACGTCGTGTGTTGTTCATAATGGCAATTGAAAATGATGAATTATGTTTAACTAAACTTAGCAGTGTTAATGAGCTCCGTCCAGCAATGAACGTGAGCTCAACGATGTTCGGGTTATTCGATTAGGTAAAGTAAGTTCACGTTACAGATTATACGTTCTTAATTCCTGCAAAAGATACTATAAAAATCTTTTCATATAGTCGATAAACAAGGGCCAGTCGCCGGGGATCGTTCCATGTCCACCGGCGTGCATATAGTAAGCTAATGTGTTTCGCAAGAGCGATTGATCACCAGCTCGTGGCATTTCCCTGGTTGACGGGCCTTTTTTCCCATATAATTTGTACACCGGCTCCGCGGCAACGGCCGCAAGAAACTCTCCTTTCGGGTCGGACCAGTAATCGGTGTCGCCGGTTTGTAAGAGAAGCGGACGGGGAGCCATCAGGGCGACTAACATGTGGGCATCAACCGGGGATGCATGAAAGTCGGCGGCATAGCTGTGCCAGTTGGGAGCAAACTGGTAATAATACCGCGACGTATCAGTCATGTGTTTGATGTTTTCTCCGTAATCGCGCCTGCTAATGGCGGCACCGCCTTCTCCCGAACAACTTGCGATTACCATTTTGTACCGACTGTCGCGGGCGCCGGTCCATAGTACGGTTTTCCCTAAGCGCGATGTTCCCTGTAGGGCTACCCGCTTCGAATCTATGTGTTTGTCGGTTTCAAAGTAATCCATAGCGCGGCTCAAGCCCCAGGACCATGCAGCAATTGCACCCCATTCATCCGCCGCCGGTTCCGTTTTGCCAGGCTTCAGGTAAGTTGACCTGATGCCATATTTGATGCCCTGCCTGAAGTCCGGCTCTATGTCGCCATAATACACCGTTGCCACGCCAAACCCCTGCGAAATAAATTTTACAACATCGATTTTACCAAACGCTCTTCCCTCCGATGCGGGCACCTTTCTTCCTTCCCGGGTCCATACAAAACCGGCTTTAACACCGGGGTCGTCCACCGCGTTTGAATTCGCCGAAAAGTTGGCGATCAGCAGCAAAGGCGAAGCTTTATCGGCGTTGGCTGGAAGATAGATCAATAGATCCATCTTGTGGTCGGCCGTGTCTTTCGTAAAGTAAACAGTTACCTGTTTACGCAGGGCTTTTCCGTTAAAGGCCGGCGTCCCCTTATCAAAAACATTAAATGACATGCCTTTCGGGCGCGGGGGCACTTTGCCAAACTGGTGCTCTTCAAAAAGCTTTACGATCTCTGGGCGGCGATGTTGCACCCAGGATTTTGCATCTTTAACTTTGGTCCCATTTCTCAATGTAAATAAGTCTGGCAAGGTGTATTTGCCCGTAAGTTCTTCTTCATAGTTTATCGGGAACCCGGCGGAGGTTTTGGGTAGATTCTCCTTTTGCGCCAAAAGCGAGTTGGTGGCGAAAACTGAAATTAAAAA
>JASLBT010000278.1 GCA_030146445.1 Segetibacter sp.
AAATCCAAAAGGTAGGCAAGCCCTTTCAAAGCTGGCTGATGTTCTAAACGTTAATCCCGACATTAACATAGAAATTGAAGGCCACACCGACTCCATTCCTATGAAAGGCAGGTATTCCGACAATTGGGACCTCAGTACGGCGCGGTCAACGGCGATAGTACGGATCCTGACCACGAATTACAAAGTGGATCCAATTAGGGTTAAGGCTGCGGGAAGAAGCAAATACGAGCCGGTTGATGTTAACTCGACTGCTGAAGGCCGGGCGAAGAACAGGCGGACCGAAATTATCCTTTCACCGAAGCTTGATGAACTGATGCGTTTGGTGCAATCAGAATAGGCCTTAATTGTTTTAAGATGAACATAAAAAAACCCTTCACCAGACGATGAAGGGTTTTTTTATTAATCCTTAAGATTACCCCAGGTAAGCTTTCAATGCGTTGCTGTAGCGCGCTTTTTGTAAGCGTTTGATTGCACGTTCTTTTATCTGGCGGATTCGTTCTTTTGTCAGATCGTACTTTTGACCGATTTGCTCAATAGTAACGCCGTTTTCTCCATCAAGTCCAAAATAAGCATTTACAATCTCTGCCTCACGGGGAGAAAGGGACTTAAGTACCCGGCGGATCTCTTCCCTCAAACTATCTTTCATTACGTCGTCGTCCGTATCGTCACCACCTTGTAAAAGGTCGCCCATCGCTACATCTTCTGCTTCATGAACAGGTGCATCAAGGGAAGTGTGGCGGGTATTGCTTTGAAAGATGTTGTTTATTTCTGTTTCGCTCATTTCCAGTATCTCAGATAATTCCTCCGTACTGGGTTCTCTTTCATGCTCCTGTTCAAAAGCCATATAGGCCTTATTTGCTTTATTGTAGGTTCCGATCTTATTCTGTGGAAGTCTTACCAGGCGACCCTGTTCCGCTAATGCCTGCAGGATTGACTGCCGGATCCACCAAACTGCATACGAGATAAATTTAAAACCTTTGGTCTCGTCAAAACGCTGAGCTGCTTTTATAAGCCCCAAATTCCCCTCGTTGATCAAATCGCTTAATGATAATCCCTGGTGTTGGTATTGTTTTGCTACTGAAACCACAAAACGAAGGTTAGCTGTTGTTAACCTTTCCAAAGCCCGCTGATCGCCCATCTTGATTTTCTGAGCCAAAATGGTCTCTTCTTCGGGGGTAATCATAGGGATCTTGGAAATTTCCTGCAGGTATTTTTCAACCGCCTGCGAGTCTCTGTTTGTGATCTGAGTGGCAATTTTCAGCTGCCTCATAATGTATAAGTATTAATGAATAGAAACCGCTAATAAGACACATTTCCTATCGGGTATGTTGCAAAGTTGTGAGCCGTTGTTACAAATAAGGAACAAAATGCGTGCAAAACTACGTTGGAACATTGGTTATTAAAAGGGAAAAGGCATATTTCTACACCATTTGGGTTTTATTTAACTGTTTATTTTAGTATTATTCACCCGAGCTCCTTATTGTTCGTTATCGCCTACGTAAATTCCGTCTTCCGCAAACCTGTACAGGTATTTTTACTATCGTATAATCACCAACGACCCTGACTTTCAAATTGACCTTGTAAGCCGGTTGCAATCCATCTCGAAACGAGTTCTTTGCACACACCCCGGCTTAAAAAAAATCCGGGGAATAATGCCTCGGGATGTAATCGCTATTCACGTAAATTCGTGCCCACTATGATTGATTTTCGTTCCGACACCTTTACCAAACCTACGCCTGGGATGCTTGAAGCAATGTGCCGCGCTGATGTAGGAGATGATGTTTATGGTGAAGATCCCACTGTTAACAAACTGGAAAGGTTATCGGCTGACATATTTGGGATGGAAGCTGCCATATTTTGCCCCAGTGGAACTATGACCAACCAGATTGCCATAAAGTGCCACACCCAACCTGGTGATGAAGTGATCTGTGACCAATTATCACACATATATATTTATGAGGGTGGTGGAGTTGCGTTTAACTCGCTCAGTTCCGTACGACCGGTCGCTGGTGACCGCGGCAGGATAAGCGCAGAGCAGGTCCTGGAGAGTATCAATCCCGACGACATACACAAGCCTGTTACAAGTCTGGTGAGCCTTGAAAATACGGCGAACCGCGGGGGAGGCAGTTGTTATGATTTCGATGAATTCAGAAGAATAAAAGAAGTCTGTTTGGAACATAAGCTCGCTTTACACCTTGATGGCGCCAGGTTATACAATGCCATTGTTGCGGGTAAACAATCCCCACGTCAGTACGGGGAAGTTTTTGACAGTATCTCCGTTTGCCTGAGCAAGGGTTTAGGTACACCTGTTGGAAGCGTACTTATCGGAACGGCCGATCTTGTTAGAAACGCGAGGCGGTTGCGCAAAGTATTTGGTGGTGGAATGCGGCAAGCAGGCTTTTTGGCTGCTGCGGGCATCTACGCATTGGAGAACAACATAGATCGCCTTGCCCAGGATCATAACCACGCTGCAATGCTTGCGGAAGCGCTTGCAAAAAAAGATTTCACCGGCGAAATGTTACCGGTAGAAACGAATATTCTCATATTTGAAGTCAAAGGGAGATATACAGCCCAGGAACTTGTAGACAAATTCAGGGAACAGGAAATTGTGACGATAGCGATCTCAAAAAAACAAGTGCGGATGGTATTACATTTAGATATTACTTTTGAAATGGTGCAAAGAACCATACAGGTGATTGAAGAACTGTGAGACGTTTATCGAAAAACGGCAAAAACCTAAAGCTAATAACAAGCAATTATGCTCCCTAAGATCAATCCAACAATTACACAGGCGTGGCTATTACTTCGAAGGCATTACGACGAAGAAATGCAGCGTACGCATTTAAGAAAGCTATTTGCCGGAGAAAATGACCGTTTCAAAAAGTTCTCATTATGTTTTGAAGACATCTTATTTGATTACTCCAAAAACATTATCAACAACAAAACATTACAGTTACTGTTGCAACTGGCCGAAGACTGCAAAGTGAAAGACGCCATCGACGCAATGTTCAATGGCGAGAAGATCAACGAAACAGAAGACAGGTCCGTACTGCACGTGGCATTAAGGAATTTTTCCGATAAACCTTATTATGCAAACGGTGAAGACGTCATGCCTGCTGTCCGGCAGGTGCAGCAACAGATGCGTACGCTTTGCGAAAAAGTTCACAGCGGAAACTGGAAGGGCTACACCGGCAAACCTATCCGCTACATTGTAAATATTGGTATCGGCGGCAGTGATCTTGGGCCAGTTATGGTCACCGAGGCCCTGAGGCCATATTGGCAACCCAATATTCAAACCTACTTTGTAAGCAACATCGATGGAACCCACATCGCCGAAACCCTAAA
>JASLBT010000356.1 GCA_030146445.1 Segetibacter sp.
GCTGAAAAACAGAACACCACAGGTTCGCGCTCAGGGTATCAAAAAAAGGAATAGCTATGGAATCAACTATCGTTGCACCCAGCCTTTAAAGGTCGATGATTGCATTTTCAAATAAAGATTTTACCTGGGGATCGGGTTTACGCTCGCTTAAGATCCGAAGTACACCAATACGTGCACCCTTCAAGCCATCCTTTTGCAGGTATCGCGCATACCCGGCCGGGAGCTTAGTTGTGTTCCGGGCGGTTAAAGGGTCAGCCGGATCAAAGCCCGCCAAAATATCCAACATCCTGGCAGCATCTTCAACAGTGCGGGTCATCGGTCCGCCTACATCGTTCCGTAAATACAATGGCGCAATGCCATCCCGGCTGATTAAACCGAGGGTTGTACGAAAGCCAACAAGGGCGGTGTGTGAAGATGGCCCCCGTATAGAATTTCCAGTATCTGTGCCGAGCCCCACTAAACCAAAGTTTGCGGCTACTGCTGCGGCTGTGCCCCCGCTGGAACCCGCGGGCACATGAGCCAGGTTATAGGGGTTTAATGTTTCACCGGTGATAGAACTGATGGTGACCATCGGGCTAAATGCCCATTCAGCCATATTTGATTTGGCAAGAATTATGGCACCCGCGTCTTTCAGGCTTTTTACCATGGTGGCATCCTTTGCCGGCGCGAAGCCTTTCAGCGCCAACGAACCTGCGGTTGTTTGTAATCCCGCGGTATTATAATTGTCTTTCACAATCACGGGAACACAGTGCAGTGGCCGCATCTTTTTTGTCTTCCGCCATTCCTCGTCCAGCTGCCTGGCAGTTCTGATGGCATCACCATTGGCAACTACGATGGAATTTAGTTTTGATGACTGGTCATAGGCTTCAATCCTGTCGAGGTAAATTTGTACCAATTGCTGGCAATTACATTTTCCCGTGGAAATAGCCTGGTGCGCGCTGGTGATGGTAGCTTCGACTACGTCAAATCGGGCAGCACCAGAAATCCCGCTTTTTATCCTTGGGCTACAACTGCCCAGGAAAACGATAGCTGCGAGAAATTTAAATACAGGAAATTCATTGAAGCGCATCATTGAGGTCTGTTGATTAATCATTGAAATTCTGACAGCGGATTGCCTTAAGGCTTTTCAATTTGGTGCAATAATGTCGTAAACCAATTTAGTTAAACTTTGTTATTTCAGAAAAAACGGGAACTAAAAACATGCAGTTTAAGGTTAATGTATATGCTTTTGCTTTCCAGTCCGGCTAACAAATCTTCTTCGGTACAAACAAATGCTGCCGCGAACCTTTACATTTGCAGCATCAATTAGGGGTGCCTTAACGGGCTGAGAATATACCCGATGAAAGAGAACCAGCTTTGGCAATCTGCTTTCATACACCTGATCCGGGTAATGCCGGCGGAGGGAAAAAGTCAATTTATGAATATACATGCCTGGCTGCAATTGCTTGCAGAACAAATTACAGAAACGAATTGGCTTCAGTGGCTTGGGGTCGGTCTTGGTGTGGCTGAAGTGCTCCTTGCACGTGCCAACAAAATCACCTTGTACCCAACAGGCATTGCTGCATCTGCAATCTCCGTTTACCTTTTGTGGCAAGTCGGTCTTTATGGCGAATGCCTCCTCAGCTGTTACTACATCGTCATGAGTATTTATGGCTGGTGGTATTGGTTGAAAAAAAAGAATGTACCTCCCGTCGAAATCAGTTATTCCAGTCAAAAAGAATGGATCACTGTTGCTGGCATTGTCGTGGTTGGATATGTGTTGCTGTACGTTGTTCTTAAAAATTTTACACCATCGACAGTACCGCACTGGGACGCCTTTATAACGTCAACTGCCTGGGCCGGCATGTGGCTGCTTGCGAAGCGCAAGATCGAGAACTGGGTACTACTAAACATCTCAAACGCTTTTGCCGTACCCATCTTATTCTACAAAGGGCTGCCGCTTTATGCACTGCTAACCATATTTCTATTCATTGTTGCGGTACAAGGTTATTTCTCCTGGAGAAAAAAGATCCAAACACAAATTCATGTTTCAAATCCCCGGCTTGTCTCCTGAGTTGATGGCCACCATACGCGCGCAGTCACCCATTGCAGAGAAGCAGGGTACTTTAACAACCGTTCAATTGCGCTTGATCTACGAGCAAAAATGGTTTCACCTGTTTGTTCCTAGACAGTACGGTGGTCTTGAGCTCTCCTTGCCTGAAGTAGTGCGGCTCGAAGAAAACCTCGCTTACGTCGACGGCAGTCTCGCATGGGTGGTGACGCTGTGTGCAGGGGCCGGGATGTTTGTTGGCTACCTGGGCGAGGACCTTGCTAAAGAGATTTTTGATGATCCACATGCATGCCTCGCAGGCAGCGGTCAGTCGAATGGCCTGGCGAAAAGTGCCGGCAACTATTTTGAAGTAAGCGGATCCTGGCCGTATGCGAGCGGAGCACCACATGCCACTCATTTTACGGGCAATTGCATCGTCAACGGAACTGACCAAATACAATCGTTTATTTTCAAAAAAGAAGAAGTACAACTTCAACCTAACTGGCATTACATTGGCTTAAACGCCACTGCTGGTTATTCGTATGCGGTAAAGGAAACTATTATACCCTCGAACCGCGCTTTTATCATCGGGGCGGCTTTTGCACAACTGCCACAACCAGTTTACCGCTATCCTTTTTTGCAGCTTGCCGAAACCACCATCGCGGCCAACATCTCTGGTATGTGTATGAATTTTTTTGAGCTTGCAAAAGGTCTACTTAATAAAAAAGAAAACACAAACACCAGATCTGAAAGGGTAAAACAAAAAGGGTTGCAACTAGTCGATAGCGGTACACACAAAATTGAGCTGCTCCGCAAACGATTTTATGACGCCCTGGATACATCGTGGTCCTCGCACCTGGCACATGGAAGCATTCCCGCAAAGGAGTTATTAACGGTGAGCCAATCAAGCATCCGGCTTGCACAGCTATCACGCAACCTCGTCAACAAATTGTATCCTTACTGCGGCCTTGATGCAGCAAGAACAGATACCTGTCTCAACCAGGTCTGGCGCAATATTAATACCGCCAGCCAACATACGTTGTTGTTGCAGGTTTGCTAACCTGGTGGTCGGGAGTTATGGTTTGATTAATCGCCGCAGGCTAACCGATGATATTACAATTACAAAAGACGTCCAACATATAACACAGGCATTCCCTGAGTTTGAAAGGGCACGATG
>JASLBT010000307.1 GCA_030146445.1 Segetibacter sp.
GACGTTAGAAATAATCTCTTCTATGCTAATGGTGGGTTGATATTTCGCAGTGATCGAAAACACGATCCGGAAATCCGTTCCCGGGAGACGTACGCTTGCTTTGGGTTCATTCCAGAGGCTCTCAATTTCTTCACGGATCAATCCTGTAAGCTGCTCATCGGCAGCCTTGCCGTAAGTGATAATATTTGAATGTATGGTGATGGTTTTATTAGAACCATCAAGTTCGGCAGTGCCCATAAAAATTCGAGAGAAGGTGAGCAATAAAACTAAGGTAGAAATCGACAGTTATGTAAAAAGCGCAGCAGGAAGACCAAAGATAAACGGAATGCGACGCCTGACTGCGCAGCGGCGGACAACGATGCTGCGCAGTTCAAAATGCCCCTACTAAAAATCTTATGTGCCGGATTATATCTTAGGGCAGCCAATTCGTCCGCGTGAGACCCGTTGCTCTCCGCTTCTCAGTCGTACACTTGCCGAGATACCCGTAAAATAATACCAGTCATTGAACCGTGGAATTCCCCGCTCTGTTCCGGCAGCCGGATAGGTCGCCCCGGTTTTAAGTTCATCACCCCTGAACGCAAGATCAACCGCACGCTGCCCCCTGTTTGCCCGCAAGAGGTCCTGGTCAACGTAAGCGGTGCTCACATCGTCAAGGTAATCGGTAAACGTTTTTCGAAAACCCACCTCGAACCCGATCCGCAGATCGTCAGTTAGGGCAAGCTTTAAGCCTCCGCCGAATGGCAATGCCAGTTGGGTCAGCTTATATGGTTCCTTACCGGCAACAAAGCCCTGCCCTTCGGTACTCAGCGGTTGTAAAAAAACCTTTTTGCTTACTGAGTCGGATGTATATGGATTAAAGCGAAAGACAGTTATGCCTGCGAAAACGTAGGGATTTACCAGGTGCGCCATTGGGTCAGTTATGTAATATTGAACGCCCACGAAGCCATCCGTTATGGGAGAGGTAAAATTCAGGTTGCGTAACGGATCGATTGCACTCTTCTTATCATCGGCGCCGATTTTAGCCAGGGTTAGTGCAGCTTTTAAACTCAGACGGTTCGACAATTCGTATTCAAGTCCTAAGCCGCCGGCAAACTTTGCCTGAGACAGGGTGAAACGTTTGGAACTTTGTACACCAAATAGCAGTTCGCCCTGGTAATTGGCAGCGCCTGCGAAAATATTTATATGTGTTCTTTGCGCCTTAACAAGGCCTGCAACGGGCCACAACACCAGTAACAGCAAAAGTTTTTTCATGTTAGCCCCCATAGCAAATTAGTTGCCAGTTTACTATGTTTCACGGCAATGTGAAAAATGTAAACGTGCGGTTATGTTTATTAAGGTAGACGCAGCAGTAAGTAATTAGATTGCATGTAACAGAAGATCATCAGTCAGACTATCACGGGACACTATGTGCTAACTACCCAAACCAGGCACAAATTCTTAAGCATCTTGTAACTGACAACAAGATTTTCCTGGAGTTCGTCTTTCATGAACGCGGCCTGTAACCTCCCCTCGCTGGCTAACTGAAAAGGAAAAGTCCGGATCATTTCACTAAAGTCGACTTTGCCAAGACCATACCACTTGTAAATGGCTTCTTTTGCACTCCATAAAATTGTTAGTACCTGTAATTGGCTTTGCTCTGCCATAGCGTTTACAAAGCGCATTTCTTCGGGGTGAAGAAATTTACGTTTGATGTTCTGAACCCTTGGAGTGATTATTTCAACATCGATTCCTACCCGGTCGCCTGAACTTGCGATCGCGGCAGCATAGTCGCTGCAATGGGAAATGGAAAAATGATATTGGTCATTAGGCAGGTAAGGTTTGCGAGTACCAGCGATCTCGATTTCCGCATGGGGGAAGTCTGGAAACAGGTACGGCAATAAGTACCGGCCCGCGAGGTGCTGCAAACGCTTATGTGGGTGGGTAATCTCGCGTTGCAACGGAACCCTGTGCAAAAAGAAGGTTTCGGGCTCCTCTATTTCCCAGAGGGCAAGCCGGGTTACCGGGTTGATGTTTTGATGGTAAAGAAGACTCATATCAGCTGCTCATTCAGGTATTCGGGCTTTTTAGCCACTGTTCGGACAAAAATGCCGGTAATAAGTGGAAGTATCCCGCCGCGGGGCAAGAAATTTTTTTGCTGGTTGCAATTCCTCTATACATCGAAACGCTATTTTTGACTGGCCCGCGTGGATTAGCCATGTTTAAAAATTGAACCAATGATTTTATCGGACAAGAGAATACTGGAGGAAATTGAAAAAGGAACGATCAAACTTGAGCCCTTTAACAGGAAGTGCCTTGGAAGTAATTCGTACGATGTTCACCTGGGAAAAGTGTTGGCTACTTACAAGGATCACATACTTGATGCAAAGCGGCACAACGAGATCGAAAGCTTTGAAATACCTCAGGAAGGGTTTGTATTGTACCCGCATGTTTTCTACCTGGGGGTAACGCTTGAGTATACAGAAACACATGCCCACGTGCCTTTTTTAGAAGGAAAGTCGTCGACCGGGCGGCTGGGTATAGACATACATGCCACGGCGGGAAAGGGAGATGTAGGCTTTTGCGGCAACTGGACCCTGGAGATTTCGGTTAAACAGCCGGTTAAAATATACAAAGGCATGCCGATAGGGCAACTGATTTATTTTCCCGTTGACGGCGAGATCGAAGTGAAATACAACGAAAAGAAAGATGCAAAGTACAGCCAGCAGCCCGACAAGCCTGTAGAGAGTATGATGTGGAAAAACCTGTTTTAGGCTGTAAATGTTGCCGGATCAGCAACCCTATGCATTGCCTTTACCCGCCGGCTTCGGATGCAACTTTGCAACAGTTACCATCAGATGTAGCCAAACTTTTTCTGGAAAGCGATCAGCAGCCCTACCACATAGTTGTAGCTTTCTATGCCTTTATCCTGCTGGTTTACCTTTAAATATTGATCATAAAACGACTGAATGATTGGGGCAAATGGATTTTTGTACTTTTTGTGGAAAGCTTTCAATGCTTTGAAGTCGACCTTCACGAGCGTATCAAGCAGCTTATAATTGGCTTTTGCCGTAATGCTATCCCGGATAAATAATTCATGGTTGGCGTAATTGAAAAGTTCGAAATACACCGAATAATGGAACAGTATATCGGGTGAACTGATCGCCGACAAGTAGCCGACGAAGTTTGCTTCGCTTTCGCTGGCGTAACCAAGTTGGTGCGCCATCTCGTGGCAGGTAACGTACGGCAGCAGGAATCTTGGTTGGGTAAGGTTGAGCTGCGACTCTCCGGTAAAAGGATTATAGTAGCCAAAAAAGCCCAGGTAATTTCCGCCACGGCCATAAAGCGATTTTTTTATGGAGCGATTGCCATAATGCAAAAACGGAAATCGCTTTTCGGCAAACTGGTAGGCGATGTTCGACTTTCTAAAGATTTCTGAAAACGACGGGTATCTAATGTTACTGTCGAGTTTCTTACGGCTATCGTTTACCCTTTTTATGAGCAAAGTAGTGATCTTTTGCAGGTCGGCCTTAGTGTGTTCTGCGGGGGTGATATTTAATTGATAAGCTATTCCCAGGCGATTATAGTTTAAACCCCAAAATAAGTTGAAGCAGATATAAACTAAGGAAGCAATTAACAGCGTACGTACTGCACTTTTAATGAACAATAATTTCGTTATTCTTTTGAGGATCAGGGCTCTGATGTTCACTACAATTCTAACCAGGAGGTAAAAACCCGCTGCAGTGTATAGTATATCGCCGATGCTAAATGGCAACCAGCCAAACAAAACCCGAAAAAATTGCGCGAGCCAAAGATAAATGCCGGTGGAGTAATACCGCTCAATCCAACCCGGCCGAAGACTTACCAACTTAATAAAAAGTACGATTAGCAACAAAACAGCCAGCAGGTAAAAACTGAACTTTTTATACGATTTATGACTAACAATGTCCATGACGGTTCGAAGATAAAATTAAAAACGCTTTCGATCGGCTAACGGGAACGTGTTGTCTCAACCAGATGTTAAACCTATCCCCTCACAGCAGCTATCAACGAAGCCTCCACCATCATTCCCCCGCCGCTTGAACCTTTATAGTCGTTATTGATAGTGTTCTGGTTTCCCTATAAATCAATTGGGTAATTCCTGGCACGTTCGCTTACAGGATATTATGCCGGCCATTTGCCATGTAATCACATAAATCGTGCAAAATTCTGTTGTTGCCTCAGGATTATAGCAACGTGTTTAATTTCGTTTAGCTTGCGCCTACAATAGAAAGCTGAGGTGCGGCTCACTGCAAAGGGCAGAGTAGCCCGGAGAGTGGATCTGACCTTTATATCTTGTTTAATGTGTTGGGTATTTCGTTGTAATCCTTTACCTTTGCCAACCCTAAAAACCGACTATGGCTCAGCGCAGAGAATACGAGATTGCTTTTGTGGGGCTCAAGCCTGGTGAGCATGAGTTTACGTATGAAATTACCGATAAGTTTTTTGAGCCTTTCCAGCAGCAGGACTTTACCGATTGCAAAGCAACGGTTAAGTTAAAGCTAGATAAAAAGGTTGGCTTCTTGATGCTTAAGTTTGATGTTGACGGAAAAGCAACCGTGAGTTGCGATAGGTGTGGTAACCCATTACAACTTCAGCTCTGGGATGAATTCAATATGCTGGTAAAGATGGTTGACGATCCTGAAGCCATGAATATACAGGAAGAAGACCCTGATGTATATTATATAAGCAGAACCGAAAGTCATTTACATCTGGAGGAGTGGATTTACGAGTTCATCAACCTGAGCATTCCGATGCAGAAAATGTGCAAAGAGGACGAGATCGGAGGACCACAGTGCAACAAAGAAGTACTTGAAAAGCTTCAGAAGATGAGAGACGATGCAAAATCAGATACTCAGTCGATCTGGAAAGGACTTGAACAATTTAAAGATTTACAATAAAGCCCAGAATTTAAATTTAGATTTATGCCTAATCCTAAGCGGAGACACTCGCAACAACGGAGTGCAAAAAGAAGAACCCATTATAAAGCTGAACCGGTTACTTTGAGCAAAGACAGCACTACCGGAGAGTTACACGTTCGCCATCGCGCCCATGTTAGCGAAGGTAAACTGTTCTACAAGGGAAAAGTTGTCGCTGAGAAGGCTCCCCTGAAAGCTTAACTTCGGTTCTTAATATAATTATAGCCGGACATGAATATTGGTATAGACATGATGGGTGGCGACTTCGCACCGCTTGAAGCGGTAAAAGGTTTGCAACTTTACTTGTCTGAATCAGTACGTCCGGCTAAACTTGTTTGTATCGGGAACGAGGAAACTGTTAAACCGCTGTTAGTAGCTGAAGCCGCCATTACGGTCGTGCATGCTCCCCAGGTGATTGACATGCACGAGCATCCTACCAAAGCCCTGAAGGAAAAGCAACAATCGTCCATCGCAATCGGCTTTCATTTGCTTGCCAGTGGTAAGATTGATGCTTTTGTAAGTGCAGGCAACACGGGTGCCATGTTGGTTGGCGCGCTGTTCAGCATAAAGGCTGTTCCCGGCGTTCTACGGCCTACTATCTCGACTATCCTTCCAAAATTGAGTGGCGGTACCGGCATGCTACTCGACGTTGGACTAAATACCGACTGCAAGCCTGAAAACCTGAACCAATTTGCGATCCTCGGGAGCCTTTATGCAAAAACGATCCTCGGAATTGCTGATCCAAAAGTAGGGTTACTCAATGTCGGTGAAGAGGAAGGAAAAGGAAACATTGTTTGCCAGGCCGCTTATCCCCTGCTCAAAGAAAATAGCCGTATCAATTTTGTTGGCAACATCGAAGGGCGCGACCTGCTTTTTGATAAAGCGGACGTAATCGTTTGTGATGGCTTCAGCGGCAACATTATTTTAAAATTTGCCGAAAGCATGTACGACATTGCCGAGGCCCGTAATGTTCATACTGACGAATACCTCGCCCGATTTCACTACGAAAAAGTCGGCGGAACCCCGGTACTGGGTGTTGCAAAACCGGTTATCATCGGTCATGGCATCAGCAAAGCTCCGGCATTCTCCAATATGATCTCGATGGCGCAGAAAATGGTGGAGTCGGATATCTGCGGGGAGATTGCCCGCAGCTTTAATTCATAAATGGTTTCCCCCTGTTTGCTTTCCCGATGGTATTGACCTGCCCTGCCATCATCCCCTGTTTCCCGCCATTCGCCGCTTCCGGTACAGCCAGGCTGGCTGTTACTATCTTCTACCATTTCCGCACAACACTATCAAAAAGCTAAAAGCAGCCATGCTAAAGTAATCATTGCTATTGCCGGCTAAATGGTAAACTTTTTGCTAAGGTGTAAGTGAACTTTCATCGAACATTTTGTGGTTTAGGATTTCCTGACAGCCATGCATCGTTCGCAAAGAAATCCACATCAATAGAATAACTTCTTCTTTGATTTACAGCAAACATTAAGTTAGTTTGAAGTACGTTGATTGATTAAGCAACCGTGGCCAGTAGTTAGCAAAAAAGACACTTCTATTCTCATTATATGCAGGAAACAAGAGAAATATCAGCCTTATTTACACTTATCGACGACCCTGACCAGGAAGTCTTCAGTACGGTTTCAAACCGCATCGTAGATTATGGGAGAGGGATTATTCCGAACCTCGAGAACCTTTGGGAGAACACCCCAAGCGAAGAGGTACAGGAAAGAATTGAAATGCTGATACATAAACTCCATTTCAACGACCTGCAGAACGACTTTACGCAGTGGAAAAATAATCCCTACCACGATCTTTTGTTTGGATCTTTGCTGGTTGCAAAATTCCAATACCCGGAGCTCGCAACCGCTCCCGTATTGCAGGAACTCGAAAGGATACGGCGAAATGTCTGGTTGGAGTTAAATAGCTTTCTTACGTCGCTTGAACAGGCCAACGTGATTTCGAGTATTGTGTACAATTACTATAACCTTAAAGGAGTTGAAGTTGGCTATAAGAATCCGGACGACTTTTTTATCCATAAAGTGATTGAAAGTAAAAAGGGCAATGCACTCAGCAATGGCATTCTGTACCTGTTGCTGTGTGAACTGCTCGACATAAACGTGAAGGCGATAAATATTCCAAAGCAATTTATTCTCGCCTTCTTCCACAACGACTTTGATCAGCACGACAAAAACAGCAACCCACAAGAAAAAATACATTTCTACATAGATGCGATAAGCGGACAAATCTTCACCCATAAGGATATCGAGTCGTATTTCAAGCGTATATCGGTTCCACCGGTACCCTTCTATTTCAAGCCGATGTCGCACAAACGCATTATTCAGACGCAACTTGAAGAACTGGCCAAGTGTTTTGCCAATCCAAAAAATCAATATAAGCACGATGAGCTGATGGAGCTAAGCAAACTGCTTGATGAATAGTTAACCATTCGGCAAACCCTCATGCTTTGATTTATCGGTCCAAGGTATTATCTTAACGGATAACCTTTAAACCTTTAAATCTTTACTCATGGACCAAAAAACAATTGCCTGGCTGAGCTACATTACTATCATTGGATGGGTCGTTGCGATCATCAACTACAACAGTTCGGCAGAAAAAAGTTCACTTGCCCGCTTCCATCTTCGCCAAACATTAGGGCTTTTCTTAACCGGCATGGCACTGTATATCCTTCAGTTCACCTTAATTTTCGTATTTCCATTCATCCTTTTCCTAATTCCAATTTTGTATATAGTCCTGGTGGTGTTTTGGGTGCTGGGGCTTGTGGCTGCCCTTAACGGCGAAGAAAAGCCGGTTCCTTTTCTTGGAGATCTGTTTCAAAAAACTTTGACGTTTGTAAGTTGATTGCATAAGAAAGCCACCGCTCGAAACGGTGGCTTTCTCTATTTATAACTCCATCCTCCGGATCGTAACGAGGTGAGCCGTAAAGAACGTCGATTATGCTAAAGACGCCTCCATGGTAATCTCCAGGTTATATGCTTTGCTTACCGGGCAATTGGCTTTTGCATCATCTGCACTCGCCTGGAATTGTTCAGGAGATATGCCCGGCACCTTTGCTTTCACCGCCAGGTGTGAGCTGGTGATAACACCATCCTCAAGACTGATCTCACATTTGGTTTCTATATTTTCAGGAGTAAATCCTGCAGCTCCCAAAACAAAGCTCAATTTCATTGAAAAACATCCGGCATGAGCAGCCGCCATTAATTCCTCGGGGTTGGTTCCCACGCCTTGTTCAAATCGTGATTTATAAGAATATTGGGTTTCTTTAAGAACTGAACTTTGACTGGTCAGGTGGCCACTTCCTTCTTTTCCTGAACCATTCCATACAGCAGTTGCTTGTCTTTTCATAATGATTATTTTTAAGTTTGGATAAAATTAATCGTTTATGTTAACATGGGAAGATTTTGAAAAGGTTGATATGCGTGCAGGCACAATCATCGAAGCAAAAGTTTTTGGGAAAGCAAAAAAGCCGTCGTATCAGCTGGTTATCGATTTTGGCCCGCTTGGTCTTAAACGATCCTCTGCCCAGATCACCAGACACTATCTTCCGCAGGAACTTACAGGCAAACAGGTTGTCGCCGTTGTAAATTTTCCGCCTAAACAAATCGCCAACTTTTTTAGCGAATGCCTCGTGCTCGGTGTATACGACGAACTTAATGACGTAATTTTATTGGCACCCGGCAAGCCTGTCATTAACGGGCAAAAAGTGGGATAATGACCGACTCCTATCATACATACTACAAGTCGCCCCTGGGTATTTTAAAGATCTGCAGCACCAGTCAGTACATCACTGAAATTACATTTATCGACAATGAAGAAAACGTTCATGCTGCAACGGAAATCAATGAGCTGCTTGCAGCCGCGGTTGAGCAGTTAATTGAATACTTCAACGGAAAACGACGCTCTTTTGACGTTCCGGTTCATCAAAATGGAACCCTTTTCCAGGCACGGGTGTGGAATGAACTTCTCGGCATTCAATTTGGAAAAACGATTAGCTATATGGATCTCGCGAAGCGCCTGGGTGATCCAAAAGCAATAAGGGCGGCCGCCTCAACAAACGGGAGAAACCAAATATGCATCGTTGTTCCATGCCACCGGGTAATTGGAACCGACCGCGGGTTGGTGGGCTATGCAGGCGGACTGTGGAGGAAAAAGTGGCTCTTAAATCATGAAAATAAAATTGCACACGGTGTTCAAACCCTGTTTTAGATCTTAAAGGCTCAAGCGGGCAGGCTTTCTGAATTAGCAAGTATTTACCCGACAGGCAATTCATTATTGTCAACCAATTCAGCGGTTCTGTAGGGTTCTTTACTTCGTCAAAACCATAAACACAAAAATATACGTTCATTGCTTCAAGTACAAAACCATCAGTTGACCACTACTTGCTCATCGCATAAATATTCCTGATGGAAGACCTACGAATTCGCATACGAGCGATCATACAAAACACTGAAGACAGCAAAACATTCTACCTCCAACCTCTCCGGGGAGGCTTTACCTACAAAGCAGGCCAGTTCATCACGATTCTACTGGTGATCGATAACAAAGAAGTTCGCAGATCGTATTCCTTTAGCTCTACCCCGGGCATCGATCCGCTGCCCCATGTTACCATTAAACGTTTGCAGAACGGTTATATCAGCAGGCACCTTTTCGACCACGCCCGCGAAGGCGACCTCCTGCATGTGCTTCCACCAGGTGGCAGGTTCTTACTCGAGCAACCAGGCAATGTACACCAGTTTTTTCTCGCTGCAGGCAGTGGTGTTACGCCGGTTTTCTCATTGATCAAAGCGGCATTATACCAACACCACGATGCAAGCGTGACTTTAATAAACCAAAATGCGAACGAGGAAAAAAGCATGTTCAGGAAGGAACTGCTTGCACTGCAACAACAGCTTCCAGATCGCTTCACCCTGGTGGAACTTTTCAGTCAGCCGCTAAAACCCGAGATCACCCCGCGAAGGCTGAACAACTGGTTAGCGGAACAGTTGGTGCAACAATATGCCGGCACCGCTCCTGTTCATTTTTACCTTTGCGGCCCGGTAGCTTTTATGCGCATGGTATATATTACCCTACGTTTTAAGGGCTATACCGATGACCAGATAAGCCGCGAAAACTTCTCGGTAAGTTCAGTACCTCCGCCCCCGTTGATGACGGATGTTACGCCGAAAAATGTTGGTGTCAGGGTGAACAATGAATACTACCGGTTTGCCGTCGCCTATCCGCAAAACATTTTGCAAGCGGCACTACAACATGGCATTGAGCTGCCTTACAGTTGCCGGGGAGGGAGGTGCAGCACGTGTGCCGCAATTTGCAAGACCGGCCGCGTAAAAATGAGCATCAATGAGGTGCTTACCGAACGGGATCTTCGAAAAGGTTTGATACTAACCTGCGTGGCTTTTGCGGAGACCGACGTAGAGCTCGATTTCAACTTCAGCTTATAACGGGAAAACCACCATTGCTGTCACTTGTTTTTGGACTTGCGTAACTCCATTTCGTTTGCGGCCAAAATAAACGCGCCTACTCCTTTCTGATCATTTGTAACCACCTTCTCACTCATATAGTATTCAAACGTTCCATCACGTCTCGGGTCTCCGCCAAGCCCCGAAACACTTACCGTTCCGTTCAATTGCATGACGCCCGAATTGCTCGTAACGAAATTGGTCAACATGCCCCGGTAACCTTTTTCAGCAACAGACGCATAGCTTTCGGGAAGATAGTTTAAACGAACGCCTTTCAGCAAGGCATAGGTAAACATTGCGGAAGCAGACGCTTCTACATAGTTCTTTCCTACACCCGCTTTATCCACCACATCCCACCATAATCCTGAGGTGTCCTGGTACGCTGTAACGGCCTTCGCAAAACGATTAAGTATGTGCAATAGTGTATCTCTGCCGGCATGTTTTGCCGGGTACCACTCCAGCGCATCCACCAGCGCCATACCATACCAACCCATTGCCCTGGCCCAAACATTCGCCGATCTGCCGGTTGTTTTATCTGCCCACTGCTGTTGCTTCGATTCGTCATAGCCATGATACAGTAAACCTGTTTTTATATCGCGGGAATGGGTTTCCATCAAGACGAACTGCCTGGTGATATCGTTGAAGGCAGTATCA
>JASLBT010000425.1 GCA_030146445.1 Segetibacter sp.
CCCGTGGGCCAGGCGGGCAAAGCAGTAACTGGCCGCTCCAAAAATGGCGCCGGCAAGGATTACCTTCCCCAAAATTATAAGCTCGAAAGATAGCGCAGGAAACCAGCGATCAGGATTGCCGACGAAGGCAACATGGTACCCGGTATGCCTTATCCCGTAAGCGGAACAGGTAACATCGGCAAGGACGCTCGCGATCAGGCAAGGCAAGAGCGCATTGTACTTTAACTTTCCTACGGTTAACACCTCCAAAGCAAAAATGGCCCCTGCCACGGGTGTGCCAAAAACCGCCCCGAAACCAGCAGACATACCGCACATGAGCAAAATGCGCTTGTCGCTGCGGCCAAGCTTATAGAAGCGATCGTAGAGTGCGGCGATGCTTCCGCCCATTTGAACAGCCGTGCCCTCGCGTCCGGCGGATCCCCCGAAAAGATGGGTTACCAAAGTGGAAAGCAGAACAAGCGGTGCCATCCGGAACGGAACACCACCGCCGGGCGAATGGATCTCATCCATTATAAGGTCATTGCCGCGCCATGCGGTACCAGCGAATCTGCCGTAGATCCAGGTGATCAGTACGCCCGCAAGCGGGAGTAAAAAGATGAGCCAAAGGTTCTGCCACCTGAGGGCCGTTACAACGTCGAGCAGCCATAGAAACAAGGCGACAAGAGAGCCCACGAAGATGGACAATGGTAACACTAACACCGACCAATAAAGCAGGTGGCGGAGAATTCGGAAATGTTGAGAGTTGCCGGTACTGGTCATCCTACAAATAGATTAATGATTATTGTTGAGACTATTTGTAGGTGCCATTAGCCGACGAAAGCGGCGGTTGGGACAGGAAGACACCATTTCCTGTGATATCGGCTAAATTAGGCAAATAGTTTATAAAGCTACTTATGGAACTTTACGAAAAGCTTTGTTGATTATTGCAACCGACGTTTGTATACCTCAGATTGTCGGGACCGAAGAACCGATCTGGTTAATGGTTGTTAGCGTGAGTTGTTGCGATTTGCAACCAGCTGGAACTGTTAACCAATAGCATGCCTGCAAATCATACCGGGAGTTCAACTGGCTGAAGAAAACAGAGGTTTTATTTGCAACTTGCCGGAAACCTGATCGGATTTTTGCCCGGTGATCTGTGCTTTTTTACGGCTTAATGTAGGGTTAGTCACTTGGTCTCCTGCAAATGTTCGAACTTTATCGCATTCCAGATAAGAGTAGCTTAACTAATCCGATCGATAAACCGAAGCATAGAAAAATATGAAGAATCAATTTCTGACAAAAAGAGCCTTTAAAAATGTGGTAAGCATAAGCCTGGTTATGGCCATCGTTTTTATAATTAATGGATGCTTCACCACCAGTAGAAACAGGCAGGTTTCGCCGGCAAATGAGCGATGGTCGCAGAAGATGGTCGAGTCGCATGGATTGAAAGACTTTTATACGAACCGGGAGTTACATGCACGACTGGCCACCACCGGGTGGGACTATGTTACGGGGCTGATCGCTATCTCGGTACTGAGGGCATGGGAACAATACCCCGAAAAAACGGACTATTATGGCGCGGTGAAAGCGTTTGCTGACAGAAATATAAACGCAGATGGATCGATGATCATCAAGTCGTCGGGTGAGTCGGCGCTCGGGCCAAGCAACATTGACGATCTCGCCGCGGGACGGATATTTTTTACCCTGTATAAGGAAGAACTAAAAAAAGGCAACAGCAAGGATGCAAACCGCTATAAAAATGCAGCAACGCTCATCCGTAATAAGTTGAAAACGGAGCATTCACGTATAAAGGAAGGATTGCCTGGTGCGGGTGGATTTTATCACAAAGCGCAATACCCATCACAAATGTGGCTCGACGGGCTTTATATGGGTGCCCCGGTGTATGCACTTTGGCAATCGCATTTCGGCGCGGCTGATGCAAGTGAAAACCTGCAGAGCTGGTCAGATATTGCCAGGCAATTTAAAGTGCTGCACCAATATACCTACAACGCCGATAAACAATTGAATTACCATGCATGGTCAGCTACACCAAACGACGCAAATTCATTTTGGGCAAATAAAACAGAACCTTACCTCGGTTGCAGTAAAGAGTTTTGGGGCCGTGGCATGGGTTGGTATTTTGCGGCGCTGGTTGATGTGCTCGAGGTGATGCCAAAGGACCATCCCGACTATGCAACTATACGTTCAAATCTAAACCAGGTTGCTGCGGGTTTAAAAAGATGGCAGGATAAAGGGTCCGGAGTATGGTACCAGTTGTTGCAGTATGACTCGACCAAAAGAGGCGATGGCAAGGGCGATGTGGTCAATGGCAAAACCTATAATGCTTGCACCGCGTCGAATTACCTCGAAGCATCATGTTCTTCGATTTTTACATATGCTTACTTTAAGGGAATGCGGCTGGGATTGCTGGATAAAGGCACGTACCGGTCAACTGCTGAAAAGGCCTACCAGGGATTGATAAAGACGTTCATCCGCCCTCAGGCAACCGGTGTCGATATCATCCAGTCGTGCGCTTCTGCGGGGCTTGGACCTGCCAGCAATCCATCGCGCACGGGAACGGTTAACTATTACCTGTGTGGCCCTGACGTTGCGGTCGTAAACAATGAAGGTAAAGCGATTGGCACATTTATACTCGCGAGTGTGGAGTATGAAAATTATATGCAAGGCAAATAGCTTAAAGAGAGTAGCAGATGGTTTAACTTCAGCACACAGCATATCTTATCCCCTTATCGATCGTGGTAAGGGGATTTTTTTGTCCCGTACCATGGTCTGACTTGTTCTTGCGTCTTCTTTCGGGAGACCAAAAAAGATGAATGGAAGTTATACGTCCAGCTACCGGAACAGTTGCTTATGTTATCGTCCGGCGTGCATTTTCCTGGATACATTGATTTTGCCATTTCGATGTAAGTTTTTTTTTAGCCGTCAATGGATCTGCAAACCGCTGTTGCATATGCAGTTTCCACAAAGTCAGCCATACCCTAAAAACTAAAAGCTTCAAGTCGGGAGAAGGGCACAACAGGTAAATACCTGGGCGGATCTTCAAGGGCTACTTGCAGTGTACCCTTTTCACCTGTTATCTCCTATTCATACTCACCGGTAAAATTTCACCTAGTGTCTCCTGGTCAAAATAAACAACGCATATTGTCCAGCGATAAGCTACACCAACATCAAAGTAAAACCTTTCACGATCGCTTAATTGAAGCAAATTCATGGCGTCATTGGTTGTCAAAAGTTGTTTCATCTTCTCCCCTTGCTCCAGTTTTTCGGGCGTCTTCCCAGGTAAGATCCAATGCTGCATAATTGAAGCCTTTGACCGCGGGCATACGCAACCCAAACGAGCCACTTTCTGTCGGTACAACCCAACACCAACCCAGTTTTAGGCTCACCATAGGTTATGCAGATGAACGAAATGCGACGCAACGATGACGCCATTAAATCGGCTGCCGGTACCAAAAAAACGTTTTTATACAAGAAACAATTAAGAAAATCCGCCGGAA
>JASLBT010000451.1 GCA_030146445.1 Segetibacter sp.
GGCGAACAAATTAGGTATTGTAGCGTTCCCACGCAACTACGCAAATTATCAACTTCGTCTTCTTCACACCTCGCCGTCGAAACGCGCGGCAGAGACCCCCGGGGATCGCTGCAGCAATAAGAGAATGCAAAGAACGTTAAAGCGCGGTCAGGCCAATGCGGACACAAGGTCGAAGTTATCACTATTCAATAATCAACTTCCGCCCAATACCGCGATACCCAATACTTATACCCCGGCACCTGCAACCAAACGCTTAATCAATTTCGTGGGCGAATTGGATTTCCCCTTACTTTTATTGCTTATGAAATTATGTTTCTCTATTGCAGGTCTGGTTATGTTGGGTCTGTTTGCCTGCCAACAGAAGGACCCCCCTGTTGCCGCTGACAAGAATGATGTTGTACCCGTGTCGCCGGCTCCCGCACCAAAAGCAGTAATGGCAGATGCCGCAACGATCCTGGCAAGACCACAGGTTCCCATATTGTGTTATCACCAGATTCGCAACTGGCGGGCAGGAGATTCAAAAAGTGCCCGCGACTATATTGTTCCTGTTGACGTGTTCAGAGCGCAAATGAAATTACTGTCCGACAGTGGCTATCATACCATTTTACCCGACCAGCTATACGCATACCTGACTACAGGTGCTCCCCTGCCGCTAAAGCCAATCATGCTTACTTACGACGACACCGATATCGATCAGTTCGAGGTGGCGGCGCCTGAGATGAAAAAATACAATTTTAAAGGTGTCTTTTTCATCATGACGGTATCCATCAACCGAAGGCCAAGGTATATGTCGCGGGAAGAAATCAAACAACTTTCTGACGAAGGACACCAGATTGCATCACATACCTGGAACCATGAAAGGGTACCTGGCTACAAGTCAGACAAGGACTGGATGACCCAAATTGCACAACCCAGAAAAAAGATCGAAGAGATTACAGGTAAACCGGCCGACTACTTCGCTTACCCGTTTGGCTTATGGAACCCTGAAGCAATACCTGTCCTAAAACAGCATGGCATAAAAGCCGCATTCATCTTATCTACTAAACGCGATGCGAATGAGCCATTGTATACCATCAGGCGGATGATTGCGAGCGGACACTGGAGTGCCAAAACGATGTACAACAGTATGCTGAAAACCTTTGAGCAAGGAAAGTGATTATCCTTTCCTCACACATCACCTGGAGCATCCCCCTTTAGTCGGCGTAAACCTTTTGTTCAGAGCGGGCCTGCAAGGACGCACCGGCGATCAGAAGAGGACGGGTTATTGCTCCCACTCTGCCCGTGCTGTTGCACTTACGTCGAGAGTAGCGAAGTCATTCCGGAGGTATTTATAGTAAGCCGTGATTGCAATCATCGCGGCGTTGTCGGTACAATATTCAAAACGGGGAATAAATGTTTTCCAGCCATGTCGCTGGCCCGCCTCCTGCAACCGCTTTCGCAAACCGCTGTTCGCACTCACTCCGCCTGCGATACACACGTCTTTTATACCGGTCTGTTGCGCTGCCTTTGTGAGTTTATTGATCAAAATGGATACGATACGCTCCTGGATAGACGCACAAATGTCGGCCAGATGACCAGCAATAAACTGTTCATTGTTCCTGGTTTGCTCCTGTATAAAATAAAGGATCGACGTTTTAAGGCCGCTAAAACTGAAATTAAGGCCCGGGATGTTTGGCTCAGGAAACGTGTACCGCTTTGGATCACCTGTTTGTGCATATTTGTCGATCAATGGACCGCCGGGATAAGGTAGCCCCAGCAATTTTGCACTTTTATCAAAAGCCTCTCCGGCGGCATCATCAATCGTTTCACCAATTACTTTTAAGCTGTAGGGACTTTCACAAACAACGATCTGGGTATGCCCGCCACTTACTGTCAGGCACAAAAAAGGGAAACGGGGCTTTTCATTTCCGATCAGGTTTGCAAGTACATGGGCCTGCATATGGTGAACCGCGATGAGGGGTTTGCCCAAAGAAAGCGCAAGCGATTTGGCGAATTGGCTGCCTACAAGCAAACTCCCGATAAGTCCGGGAGCCTGTGTAAATGCAATCGCGTCCAGATCGTCCAACGCTACTCCGGCTTGTTTGAGGGCAGCGTCTACAACAGGAACAATGTGCTGGATATGTGCGCGCCCGGCAAGTTCAGGAACAACACCACCGTACTGCTCATGAACCTTCTGTGACGCGATTATATTTGAAAGAATATTGCCGTTACGGCAAACCGCGGCTGCAGTATCATCACAGGATGATTCAATTGCAAGAATTGTAGCAGGCAGGTTTTCAACTGCACCAGGGTTCGTTTCCATGGCGCAAAAATACTTGTTGTTGGTGAACCTTCATCGCAGGTCTACTTCATCCGGATGGCAACTACCGGGTTCATCCTTGCGGCGATTGTTGCGGGGATGATACCTGCCAAAACACCTACGATCAGGCAAATGGATATGGCGAGGGTTAGCGTGCCAAGAGAGATACTGATCGCGAAAGGAAGAATAGCACTGAGGAGCTTCGTGAGTAAAAACACCAGTACTAATCCAATTAAGCCACCAAGTAAACACAAAAATGCACTTTCAAGCAGGAACTCCGTAAGGATGGTAGAATTGCGCGCACCTATCGCCTTTTTCAACCCTATCTGGCTGGTACGTTCGCGAACGGTTACAAACATAATGTTGGCCACGCCAAACGCGCCAACAATCAGCGAAAGACCGGCTATCGCCCAGCCGCCTAGGTTAACGCTGCCAAATAATGAGCTGGTTTGCTCACTGAAGATGTTAATATCGTTCAAGGCAAAATCATCTTCGGTTCGCGGGCTGAGTCTATGTATCGAACGCATTATACCCCGCAACTCATCGGTAAGTGCTGCTGACGGAACATTGTCTTTGCCTTTAACCATAATCAGCGGGTTACTGTACTCCACCACAAAATACGACGCCATCATTTTAAAAGGCATTACTACTGCTTCATCAAATTGCCAGGCGCCGCCAAGTAATCCCTGCCCTTGTTTTTTGATGATACCTATAACGCTGAAGTATCTTCCTTTAAATTTAACTTGTTTGCCGAGGGCACGCTCAACGCTGCCAAAAAGGTTCTCGGCATTGGTGTAACCCATTACAACTACCGGAGCAGCCCTCTGGAATTCGCCATCGCTGATGTACCTGCCGGCATGCAGGTTTACCGTGAGAACTTTGTTAAAATCTCCAGAAACACCAAAGCCGCTTGCACCGCTAAGAACATTGTCTTCAAACTCAAGATCACTGTTGCTGCGAATGGTGTAGCACACAGCTGAAGCCAGCTGTGACCGGCTCTTTATGGCCTCCATTTCTTTATACTTCGGGTAAGGTCGTTTGATGTATTTCCACCAGGGAAAGCTGCCGCCCCCGGCATTTCCGTATTGCCATTTATCAATGTATATGGTATTGCTGCCGAGGCTCTTAATATCGCTTTGCACCTTCTGTTCCAGGCTCTGCACAGTTGCAAGTACGCTAATGATACAAAAGATGCCGATGGTGATACCAAACAACGATAAGAAGGTGCGCAGTTTGTTGCTGCTGAGTTCCTGCAACGCCATCTTAAAGCTGTTCCATATGATCGATAACATCGTAAGCATGTAGTAAAAGTAAGTAACAGTAACAAGGTTTCAAAACGAACAAAACGGTCTTATCATACGTTATTACCGGTGTTTATCAGGGCAATTTCGAAGGGAAAATATTTTAAAGTAAAAAAATGATAGCTGGCGATCGTGTACTATTTTTACACCCGAATAAAAAAAAACTAAACTTCCATTATGACCTGGAAACAAATGTTCACTTCATCGGTAGGTAAGAAATTTGTGATGGCGCTTACCGGCCTTTTCCTGATCAGTTTCTTAGTGGTTCACGTTGGCTTAAACGCATGTATCTGGGCGAACGACAATGGCAAAATGTTCAATGTTGCTGCACACTTTATGGGTACTACCATCCTGGTGCGAATTATGGAAGTGGGTTTATTTCTCGGGATTATTGTTCACCTCGTTCAGGGTTATATACTGAATATCCAGAATCAAAAAAGAAGAGCCGTAGGTTATGCCGTTGATTACGGTAATCGCGGAAGTAAATGGTATAGTCGCAGCATGGGTCTGCTTGGAACCCTGTTACTGTTGTTTCTCATCATGCACGTTTACCATTTCTGGACACCCTCACGCTTTGGCGGCATGTGGAACGTACAGCCACTGAGTGAGGTTACCTATCCTGGTACAGCCATCGAATACCACGACCTGTATGCAGAGATGCTGAATGTTTTTCAAAATCCTATCGTGGTTGTACTGTATGTTATCGGTTGCATCTCTCTTGCTTACCACCTCATGCATGGTTTTGAAAGTTCGTTCAGAACGATCGGTGTGCACAATAACCGGTACCTGACCATGATAAGGAATACTGGTCGCGTATTTTCAATTATCGTTTCCCTTGCCTTTGCAATGATGCCGGTTAGCATGTACCTGGGCTGGGTTAAATAAGGAATTCAACCAGGCTCAAGTGCTTATTGCAACACAATTTACTGAATGTCGATTTCAACTCATTTCGGATACGATATCCCTGCGATACCCTTTATTTGTAGCGCACGGTGTTGAGTAAACAAATACAGCCGCTGACATAATTCGAATGTGTTGAAACGGCGCAACGACGACAATTCCGCCTGTAAAGTTGACGGGGTTGATTTACAAACAAGAACTGAAATTCTTCACTAATGTTAGATGCAAAAATTCCTGCGGGAAAGCTGGACGAAAAATGGGAAGATTATAAGGGCCACTGTAAACTCGTGAACCCTGCAAATAAACGCAGGCTCGAGATCATTATCGTTGGTACCGGCCTTGCCGGTGCTTCCGCGGCGGCTTCCCTCGGCGAGTTGGGGTATAAAGTAAAGGCTTTTTGTTACCAGGATAGTCCCCGCAGGGCACATAGCATAGCCGCCCAGGGTGGCATTAATGCAGCTAAAAATTACCAGAACGACGGGGACAGTGTTTTCCGTCTTTTTTATGATACAATCAAGGGTGGCGACTACCGTGCACGTGAGGCCAATGTTCACCGTCTTGCAGAAGTAAGCGGTAGTATCATCGACCAATGCGTTGCCCAGGGTGTTCCATTTGCCCGTGAATACGGTGGGCTGTTGAGCAACCGTTCATTTGGTGGAACGCAGGTTCAGCGTACATTTTATGCAGCCGGCCAAACCGGGCAGCAACTACTGATCGGGGCTTACCAGGCACTCGAACGCCAGGTTGCTCTTGGAAACGTGAGGATGTATAATCGCCACGAAATGTTGGAGCTGGTGGTAACCGACGGCAAGGCAAAAGGAATTATTTGTCGTAACCTCATCAACGGCGAACTCGAAAGACATTCGGGCCATGCCGTGTTATTGTGTACCGGTGGCTATGGCAATGTGTTTTATCTATCTACAAATGCGATGGGTTGCAACGTAACCGCTGCATGGAAGGCACACAAAAAAGGGGCATACTTTGCCAACCCATGTTTTACTCAAATACACCCAACCTGTATCCCGGTAAGTGGTGACCATCAAAGTAAGCTTACGCTCATGAGCGAAAGTCTCAGGAACGATGGACGCATCTGGGTGCCCAAAAAACAAAACGACACACGTAAGCCAAACGAGATACCTGAGGAAGAAAGGGATTACTACCTCGAACGCCGCTACCCTGCCTTTGGTAATCTGGTTCCCCGCGACGTGGCCTCACGTGCGGCAAAAGAAAGATGCGATGCTGGTTATGGCGTAGGTACATCCCGCCAGGCAGTTTACCTCGACTACGCCGATGCGATCCTTCGCTATGGGCAAATCGAGGCCGGCAAACGCGACCTTACCAATGCAGATACCAATGCCTTTATTCAAATGGGTAAAGAGGTGGTCAGGGAGAAGTACGGTAACCTTTTCGACATGTACGAAAAGATCACCGGCGAAAATCCATACGAATTACCAATGCGTATATATCCTGCCGTTCACTACACCATGGGTGGACTGTGGGTCGACTACGAACTTCAGACAACCATTCCGGGCCTTTATTGCCTGGGAGAAGCCAACTTCAGCGACCACGGTGCAAACCGGCTTGGCGCTTCTGCACTCATGCAGGGCCTCGCCGACGGATATTTCGTTATCCCTTACACTATCGGAAACTACCTCGCCGATGAGATCGCCAATAAAGCAATGCCTATCGACCATCCCGCCTTTGTGGAGGCGGAGGCCACAGTAGAAAACCGGATCAACAAACTTAGAAGCATCAATGGAAAACAATCTGTTGAGAGCTTCCACAAGCGGCTGGGTAAGATCATGTGGGACAAGTGCGGCATGGCGCGTAATGCAGAAGGATTATTGCAGGCAATTCGCGAGATCCAGCAACTTCGCGACGAGTTTTGGAGCGACGTAAGAATCCCGGGTGAAGTAAAAGAAATGAACACTGAGCTGGACAAAGCCGGACGGGTAGCCGACTTCATCGAACTGGGTGAACTGATGTGCCAGGATGCCCTCATGCGTAATGAAAGCTGTGGCGGCCATTTCAGGGAAGAGTTTCAAACCCCGGAAGGTGAAGCCCTTCGCGACGACAACGACTATATGTACGTGGCAGCATGGGAATACAAAAACCTGTCCGAATGGGGACTGCATAAAGAGGAACTTAAATACGATGTGGTGAAACCAACGCAACGTAGTTACAAGTAGTCCGGGTGGCTAACAGGCAAAAAAAACATATTCACATTTCAACTTAGCATATGGAGCATTATAATATGGATCTTACCCTAAAAATCTGGCGCCAAAAAAACCGCCAGAGTAAGGGCGGCTTCAAAACATACGAGGTAAAGAATATTTCATCAGAAATGTCGTTCCTCGAAATGATCGATGTCTTAAATGAACAGCTGATCATGGAAGGGAAAGAGGACCCCATTGCATTTGACCACGACTGTCGCGAAGGCATTTGCGGCATGTGCTCGATGTACATAAACGGTAAACCCCACGGCCCGTGGAAGGCAACCACGGTTTGCCAGTTGCACATGCGGGCATTCAAAAACGGCGAAACAATAACCGTAGAACCGTGGAGAGCAAACTCATTCCCTGTTGTAAAGGATCTTGTAACCGATCGTTCTGCTTTCGACCGAATCATACAGGCTGGTGGTTACATCAGCGTGAATACCGGTAACGCTGTCGACGGTAATTCAGTTGCTATTGATAAAGAGAAATCAGACAAAGCGTTTTACGCTGCTGCCTGTATTGCCTGTGGTGCTTGCGTAGCTGCATGCAAAAACAGTTCGGCCATGTTGTTTGTTTCGGCAAAGGTTTCACATCTCGGGCTGTTGCCGCAGGGCGCACCTGAGCGACAAACCCGGGTAGTGAGTATGGTCGCTCAAATGGATAAGGAAGGGTTTGGTTCATGCACCAACATTCAGGCTTGTGAAGCTGCTTGTCCAAAAGAAATATCCATCACCAACATCGCGCGTTTAAATGGCGAATACCTTTCAGCCGGTTTAACAATGGAGAATAAGTTAACCACCTAGTTCCGTTTACGGCCGTGATTTCCGGCGTGTAAGAATATCATCAGCCATTCCCCAAAGGAGTGGCTTTTCTTTTGTCTTACGGCACCCTTGGCCACATTAGGCAAGTAAAGCTTAACACGAAACATCAATTTGATCGTTTGGGGCAGTCGGCATCCGCATATGATCCGGCATTTGCCCGGGCTACTCCGGGCTGCGCTTTGCTCCGGCCCCGCCCTTCAGGGGCGTGGCTAAACCCTCCGTATCCCGCAGCCCTTCGGCA
>JASLBT010000465.1 GCA_030146445.1 Segetibacter sp.
TTTTGTTGCAAGACCCGAACAAGGCGCTCGAAACCCATTCCCGTATCCACATGCCGCTCCGGCAGTGGCTCAAGCATTCCGTTTTTTAAGCGATTGAACTGGATGAAAACGTTGTTCCAGATCTCAATCACCTGCGGGTGGTCCTGGTTAACAAGGGTGCGGCCGTCAATTGCCTTTCTCTCTTCTTCTGTCCGACCGTCGACATGTATCTCGGTGCATGGCCCACATGGACCGCTATCACCCATCTCCCAAAAATTATCTTTTTTTGCAAAGCCAAGTATCCGGTCGGGGTTTATCCATTTTCGCCATTCCAACTCGGCCTCTTCGTCTTTTGGAAGCCCTTCCTTTTCATCACCTTCAAAAACCGTCACATACAGCCGGTTTTTGTCGAGCTTGTATACCTCGGTCAGCAACTCCCAGCTCCAGGCGATAGCCTCCTTTTTAAAATAATCGCCAAAACTCCAGTTTCCCAACATCTCGAACATCGTATGATGGTAAGTGTCTACCCCAACCTCTTCCAGGTCGTTGTGTTTGCCACTTACACGAAGACATTTCTGCGTATCTGCAACCCGGTTGAAGTCAGGCTTCCGGTTTCCAAGAAAAAAATCCTTGAACTGGTTCATTCCCGCATTGGTAAATAGTAGTGTTGGATCATTCTTTACCACAATGGAAGCAGAAGGAACAATTTGGTGCTGTTTTGAGGCAAAGAAATCTAAGAACTGCTGGCGAATCACGGCGCTGGTCGACATATAGGCGGAAATATTTAAGCTAAAAGTAGAATATCACAAATTATATTTGCTGGTTTACGAAACCGTGGGCAAAGGTAACAGATCAGTCGATTGATTCTGAGCCGGTGATCGTTGAAGCAGTTTATCATTACAAAAACTTGAGCAGGGGGCCGTTGATGAATTAATTGCTACTTACATTAGTTCGGCTTTCGATTTCTGTTCGGAATATTTGTTCTTGCCAGGAAGTGACGTGACGGTTTAAATAGAAACAGCATTGAAGAAAGTCAAATACTTCTATAATACCCATACCCTCCGTTATGAAAAACTTGAGGTGCCCCTTAGAGTGCAATTGTTGCGGATTTTTGCTTTTCTTGCAACCGCGTTGGTCACCGCAGCGCTGATTGTATGGTTTGGTTTTAGGTATATTGGATCACCGAATGAACGTATACTACGAACACAGCTTGAAGATTACCGGGTCGCCTATTCATTTCTCGACAAACGCCTCGCCTTACTACAGCAACGCATAAATGAACTGGAAAATCGCGACAACCAGGTATACCGCGCAATTTTCGAAGCCAGTCCGATACCCGATAGTGCGAGGGCAAAAGAAATTGAAAAAGACAGGGAAAACCTATTAATTCAGCGGTTGAATGATAATCAACTGATCAACGGCATCGCTGCTCAACTTAGCAATCTTGAAAACCGGGCGGCGGCGCAGGACGAAAGTTATCAGGAGATCAATGAGATGGTGAGAAATAAGGAACGTTTGCTCGCGGCTATTCCTGCAATTCAGCCGGTAAGCAACAAAAACCTGAACAGGATAGCATCAGGTTTCGGTAACCGGATCGACCCTGTTTATAAAGTTACGAAGTTCCACGCGGGGCTCGACTTTACAGCACCGCAGGGAACACCGATCTATGCGACTGCAGATGGCAAGGTGAAACTTGCGGCCTCAAACGAAGGCGGCTATGGAAATCATGTAATCATCAATCATGGTTTCGGTTACGAGACCCTTTATGGTCATATGGTTAGGATAAAAGCCCGTACCGGCAGATCGGTAAAGCGGGGTGAGGTAATAGGATGGGTAGGCAATACAGGTAAAAGCACCGGACCTCATTGTCACTACGAGGTACACAAAAATGGCAACCCGGTTAACCCGGTGTACTTTTTCTACAATGACCTGAATGCGGAACAGTTCGACCGCCTGGTGAAACTTGCTGCAGCAAGCAATCAAAGTTTTGATTAGCAGCGCCTGATGCATACGCTGTCCTCTTTTTGTAGAAGGTTCGACTTTATAATTCATTGTCGTTTAGTTAACAGCAATGTGCTGAATAGAATGATCACGTTGCAGGGGCGAAAACCACCAGCAACCTGGGGCCAGGCTACAATCGTAGCCACATCTGGCTTCCACTGCGGTTCTACAAGAGATTTCTTAACCAACGGCATTGTTTAATAATTGGGCATTTTTACCGAATTTTAATTGCACCTGGTTTTTAAAGCTATTACCAATCTGTACTTTTACCTTATGCCGCAACTCGACTTATTTGGCTCCCTTCCCCCAAAATCACCTGTTGACACCAATCACCAGAAAGGGAAGGCTACAGATAATACCAGGGAGATCCAGGCGGAAAACAACGACTTGAGCCAACCGTTAGTTAACACCACTGAAGAAACACATGTTGGAACGGAAAACACTTCACCCTTACCAGAACCGATTGAATTACCGTCTCCGATCAACGAGGTTATCTTTTCGAATGAGAACATCAGCGTAAAGGTCAAGCACAAAAAACTTCAAAACACTCCCCTTGCGCCTATTGCTGTAAAGACCCTTAAGCTTCCTCAAAAGCGCGGTCGAAAATCTTTGAAGGACACTGATGTTGAAGTGGATCTTATTGAAGTACCCGAAGACGAGGAACTCTATAAAAAACAATATTACCCCATCAGTGTTGTTGCACAGTGGTTCAAGGTGAATACTTCTTTACTTCGCTTTTGGGAAAATGAATTCGATATCCTTCAGCCGCGTAAGAACCGGAAGGGCGACAGGTTGTTCAGGCCGGAAGATGTTAAAAATCTCCAACTAATACATCACCTCCTCCGCCAAAGAAAATATTCGATCGAAGGCGCAAAAGAATACCTTAAAGGCAACAAGGAAAAAGCCGACGTCCAATTGCAACTCACCCTTTCTTTGCAAAAGTTTAGGTCATTTCTTCTGGAGCTCAGGGCTAACTTGCAGGCATGAAAAAACGGTGTTCTGTGTTTTTACTGGTCGTTACAATTTACGGCTGCTCAACCGCAAAGCAAGCAGCGAAAAATCCTTCCTTTGAACAGTTTAATGATGGAGACGCAAAGATCGTGCGTGGCACAATCAACCCCTAGAACATTGAACAGGACACGGCTTTCAAATGGTCTGCTGCCAACCTAAACAATGGCCAGGCCGACGCTGCAGCGGTTGAAAGCTTTAGGAATAATGCCGGTAAGTTCAATCTTGTCGTATTTGGCGGCACCTGGTGTTCCGATACACAGAACCTGTCACCCGTGTTTTAAAGGCTTATCGATAAAAGCGGCTACCGGACAATAACATTACCCTCATCGGTGTAGATCGGGCAAAAACGGCTCCCGCCGACCTGCACAAGACGTACAAGGGTTACGAACGTTCCTACCTTTATCGTGATCCAGGATGGAAGGGAGATTGGCCGGGTTGTAGAATATGGTAAACTCGGAAAGATCGAGAAAGAGTTAGTGAGATTGTCGACGATGCGAGGTGATCCCTGTCTTCATCTCGAAGCTAAAATCAACTTGTTTGATAAATACGTAAGCTGCCTGAAGTCGTGAGAACACATAACTTGCCATTGTTAAAAGCAAGTTTTTTTACCCCGGTGAGAG
Organism: Segetibacter sp.; assembly: GCA_030146445.1. GTDB lineage: Bacteria > Bacteroidota > Bacteroidia > Chitinophagales > Chitinophagaceae > Segetibacter. Next base: position 3,612 of record JASLBT010000465.1, read on the forward strand.
CTGGGCTGACTTCAAAATAGTTGATCTGTAACGTAGACGGGCGATATAACATGATCCGGTTGTTCAGGCGCCCACTAATAAAATTCTTGTCAGCCACCTGCAAGTCTGAAACTTCCTTTAATGCGATATCGTTTTTCTGTGCCCCGTAATAATCAAATATAAGCAGGCCGCGTTTGGGGTCATAAAGATACACCTGCCCATCACGGTCGTACATCAATTCGGGCCGGGGGACTGTGTCGTATAGCTGCCGGAAGTCTGCAGTTTGCAACAATACATTGCCATTATCATCAATCTTTTTCAACTTACTCTCAAGCTCATCAAATAGCCATATGTTGTTATCGTAACTGGATGTAACAGCCCTGACCTGGAACATATTCAATTTTCGGAGATCAATTGAGTTTCGCACATTCATTAACCTGTCGAGCACCAAAATGGTTGCAAAGTCCCTGTAGTAAACAAGTACTTTCAACGGGTTCGTTGCATCAATAGAATAGATGCTGCCATGCTTTCGTATATCATTAAATACGGCAACGGAATCACCTCTATCATTTAATTTCTTTATCTGGCCCGATGCTGACAGCAGGTATAGATTGCCGAGGTTGTCGGTGGTAAAGTCTGCTATGCCTGTACCGAGATCCCGAACCAATTTAGCTTGCAGCGTACTATCCTGACGCGCACTAACCTTGTAAGTGATGTTGAGGAGGAACACACAAAGGATTATTGTCCGTATACTTAATCTGCCCATTTCTTCAAGGTTATGTCGTGTCCATCGAAGACTGCGTAAGTAAAGTTACTAATCCAGTCGCCGAGATTTATATATCGGCTTCGGCTGGTGAGCCGGTGATCGATTGCGTAATGGCGATGTCCAAATATGAAGTAGTCAACGTGTTTTTTTGCCAGGACCTCGCGGGAATAAATGATCAACCATTCCTTCTCTTCCCCGAGGAAAACATCGTCGTCGGCACCCGTTTTCTTCCTGCTTTTACGGCTGAAATAGTTAGCCAGCCCAATTCCCCATGTAGGGTGCATCAAACCAAACAACCATTGGCAAAACCCGTTTCTAAACACCTTTTTCAATAACTTATATCCATGGTCGTCGGGACCAAGGCCATCGCCATGGCCGATCAAAAGCTTTTTTCCGTTCATATCAACTTCCAGCGGTTCGAAAAAAACCGGGATATTCAGCTCCTTCTCGAAATAGCCCCGCATCCACATATCGTGATTGCCTACAAAAAAGTACACTGGAATTCCACTGTCGGTTATTTCTGCAAGCTTGCCCAGCAAGCGCACATAACCTTTCGGGGTAACGTGTTTGTATTCAAACCAGAAGTCAAAAAGATCACCCACAATGTAGATTGCTGCGGCTGTGTTTCTAATAGTCTCCAGGAATTTTACCGCCTTTATCTCACGGACAAGAGACTTTTCGTAATCAGGGGCGCCGAGATGAAGGTCAGAAAAAAAATAAACCAGCTTTTCCGGTGAGGCAATCATCAGGAGGGATTCTTGTGTAAAAAGTAGTCTGCAACGTTTCCGGAAGAAACCACCGGTTTTCCGGTCACATCTCCGCAAAACCAGTATATCCAGGCGCTAACAACCTTATTATCCAGGTATATATCCGCCTTATCCCTTCGATACAGTGTTGATCCGTCTTCCTCGCTGTTTATGCCTTCATAATCGTCAAGTTGGCCAAATGCCCAGGAAAACTCTTCGGCTTTGTTTAATTCGTAAAGCTCCCCAATTATATAATTGTTCCCCGTGTCGGGCATAGCTGCGGGATAGGTACCCATGTCGTACAACAGCCCCTTAACTTTTGCCGCACCAACAAACGAAAAGTACTTGCGGATGTACTCAAAAGCAGGCTGATTTAAACCGCTGAGCAAAGAACCATAAACAAATAACATGTGCTTGCCGGCGTTCATATGGCTGAATTGATTGAAAATTTTAAATTACTGAAATCATTACCTGGCATTCCCGCCGATGAACACGCTTTACCGCGTTCAATCACGATTACCAGCAAGGCCAACGATAGAGTCAAAGCGCAGTTTTCATAGACCATCAGATCCATTTTCGGGCAATGCCCGGTCTAATCGGAAGCGGCCGAATCTACGAGGAAAACAAATACTTCTTTAGGGCCGTGCACGCCTACAACAAGCGACTTTTCAATGTCTGCTGTCCGGCTGGGTCCAGACGCCAGTGTGATGAGCGAGGGAATGTTCCCCGCGTATTTATCCTTTAATATCTGCAGCCCGTCTTTGATATCGTAAACCAATTGTTTGGTGTAAGCAATGCAAATGTGTATCGGGGCATATACGCTTGTCGTTCTTCCGCTACCCTGGGCCGACGACATCAGTAAGCTTCCCGTACGGGCAATCAGTAACTCACAACCCGTAATTGCGGCGTCGCAGGTAGCCAGGTCGGTTGACTTGAAATGGTCGAATCCATGATCCACCAGCATCTTTTTAAGGTCCGGCTCCTGGCAATGGATCAATGCAAGTCTCCTTGCCAGAGTGAGTCCGGCGAGTTGTTCAGCGAGCTCTATCTCATCGGTACAAAAGGTGAACCTGCCCAGCAAAGAGGAAAAGTTCTCCGCAAATTCAAGTTCAAGATCTTGCTGAAGGGGTTTAACCACATTCGCAGCTCCTTCACTTTGTGTAAACGGAACAGGCACCGGGTTAGCCAGTGCCTGTCTTATTTTTTTTAATATATTTTCTTTGGCAGAAGAAGATGATGAACGCTTCATATTTTATACTTCACTTGGAGCTGTGTCGATAACAGTTTTTTCAGGTGGTGCGCCAAGCCCGTTGGCTTCGTGGTTAACCTCAAGCACTTTCTTTTCTTCGAAAGGACGTTTTCCAATCAGAGCTTCTACGTCGCTTTGAAACAGCACTTCTTTTTCCAACAGTTCTTTGGCCAGGATCTCTACTTCGCGTCTGCGTTCGGTCAACAACTTCTTGGTACGGATGTAAGCAATTTCGATAGTTTTTCTAACTTCTTCATCAATCATCTTTCCCGTTTCCTCGCTGTAGGGTTTCGTAAACGTATTGTCTTGCGTAGGATCGTAATAGCTTACATTTCCAACCTTGTCGTTCATACCGTACACGGTAATCATCGAGTAAGCCATTTTCGTTATCTGCTGCAGGTCATTACTTGCGCCGGTCGAGATCTTACCAAAGAAGATATCTTCCGCAGCTCTACCGCCAAGGGTCATTGCGATCTGGTCGTTTAACTGATCGGTATTATACAGGTATTGTTCTTTAGGGGTATACTGCGCGTAGCCAAGGGCAGCCGTGCCCCTCGGGACAATCGTCACTTTGAGCAGAGGGTAAGCATGCTCCAGGAACCATCCGCAAATTGCGTGACCAGCTTCATGGTAGGCAATAATCTCCTTTTCCTCAGGCAGGATGATCTTGTTCTTTTTCTCAAGACCACCAATTACCCGGTCAATTGCATCCTGGAAGTCGCTCATATCAACAGACTCCTTCCCTTTGCGCGCTGCAATAAGGGCAGCTTCATTACACACATTCGCAATGTCCGCACCAGCAAACCCTGGTGTTTGCTCCGCAAGCTTACGAATGTCCAGTGTTTCTGATATCTTGATCGGTTTCAGGTGAACCTTAAAGATTGCCTCACGACCTTTTTTATCAGGTCTGTCGATCGTGATCTGCCTGTCGAAACGACCGGGACGCAACAGGGCGGTATCAAGCACATCCGGCCTGTTAGTAGCGGCAAGAATGATAATTCCTATGTCAGTACCAAAACCGTCCATCTCCACGAGTAGTTGGTTCAGGGTGTTTTCACGTTCATCATTACTCATGATGGCATTACGACCCCGAGCTCGGCCGATCGCATCAATCTCATCGATAAATATGATACATGGAGCCTTTTCACGAGCCTGCTTAAACAAGTCCCTGACACGGCTTGCACCAACACCAACGAACATTTCTACGAAATCGCTACCGCTAAGGCTAAAAAACGGAACCTGGGCTTCGCCCGCCATTGCTTTTGCAAGTAATGTTTTACCGGTACCCGGAGGTCCCACCAGCAGTGCTCCTTTAGGGATCTTGCCACCGAGTGCGGTATACTTCTTCGGATTTTTAAGGAAATCAACAATTTCCATCACTTCTACCTTCGCCTCGTCCAAACCAGCGACATCGCCGAAGTTGATGTTTACACGGGTACCTTTTTCGAATAGGGTTGCTTTCGACTTACCGATGTTGAAAATACCACCGGGACCGCCACCACCACTCGGACCACCCATTTTACGCATTAACAGTATCCATAGTCCCACGAAAAGCAAGATCGTTACTAAGGTGTTCAACGCAGGACCGTACCATTCGCCTTCGTTAACTACACTTTCGGGAACTTTCTGAATTCTAAGTGGATTAGCTACAGAGTCCTCGTAAAATGCGGTTTGGGCTGCATTGTAACTTTCCCAATCGGTAACGTTGAACTCAAAATGCGGCCCTTCACTTCCGGGCTTGGCTAATCTTTTGAGTCTTTCCTGGTATTCAGGTTTTTGTAAACTGTCTTTTTTGATGTAAACCCTTACAAGCTCTTTGTTCTTTACCAGGTCCAACTTTGCCACATCGCCCTTTGCGAGCATCTCATTCCTGAAAGCGAGGTCGGTAATTTTTATGGCATCGGGGCTGAGGTGGAAAAAGTTTGCGGCAATTAGTACCACTGCTATGATTGCATAAATCCAATAGATGCTAAACCTGGGACCTCGTCGCGGGGACTTGTCATCTCCGCCGGGTATCCCGGGAATATTCCGGAATTCCTTTTTTACTTTTTTATCGTCTTGTGCCATACACGCGTAATCTCGTTTGAATAATAATAAAATCCGATTGTTAAAAGTTCAGTGAGCAGCCGATTAATTTATCAGCCATTGTGCTCCGTGACTACTGCATCACTCCACATTTCCTCAAGTTGGTAGAACTTCCGTGTCTCCGATTGCATTACATGCACAACAACGTTCACGTAGTCGATCAAAATCCACTGAAGCGCCTGGTACCCCTCGTGTTTGTAAGCTGTCTCTTCGCAGTGTTTCCGAACTTCCTCTTCCACAAACTCGGCAATTGCCCGAACCTGCTGAGGATTGCTGGCTTCGCAAATGATAAAAAAGTCTGCTACTGCTTCATGTATTTTCCGCAGATCAAGCGAGATTATATTTTCACCCTTCTTTTCCTGGATGGCATTAATGATTGTCTTAAAAATCCTGGAGTTTTTATTGAGCTTGGTTCCCTCGTTTTTTTTTCGGGAGGATAGTAATGTAAGTGGTGCCAATAATGTACTGTTTAATATATAAAGTATTGTTTTTTTGTAACCGGCATTGCTGCTTTTATGGGCATCGTTGCGTCGCACTCTTGTACGGCGAACCTTTTCTGTGCCGTTGGGCTGCTATACCAAAGCGCAAATCTCGTATACAAAACTTAAACAAAAAGGTAAACTTTGCCGCTTAATCGTGCTAACACTCTGCGGCCGCAAAGTTTATCTGTTGTAAAACAATCCCCTTTTA
>JASLBT010000001.1 GCA_030146445.1 Segetibacter sp.
TTAATCCTATCGAATGGCACAGGCGTTTTTTTCTGTGCAATCGTTCCCAACACGATTTGTTAAAGGCCTATGAACCACAACACTTCTCTACTGCTTTCAACAGATTACAGGTAAAGATACCCGGCCCGGTTTTGCTGATCCACAAAGGCATGTCAGCCCGCACTCAGCGGCACGGCAGACCTCTTTGATGCGGGTATTAATTGCTATTTCGCCCTTACCGATGCAGGGAGTTTTTGCCGGGTAGTTGTAGGACCGAAAACCGTTATTTTCCCGTTTTTAACCTCCATCCGATCAATGAACACTACTCTTTCATCGCCGGTTTTGGCAGTTCTTCCATGGTAAACGCAAAACATTTCTCCATCGGCTGCATAGGTTATACTGTTGTGGCCTGTGCCCGTGACGGAACCTCCGGAAGAGACGTTCTGTTGCAATACCGGGTTTTCGGGGGCCTTGGTGTAGGGCCCCAGCGGGGAACCTGATGTGGCATATCCAACGGCATAGTTCTTTCCTCCAAAATGATTTGCCGAATACATCATGTAGTAGAGATCATCCTTTTTAAAAGTAACCGATCCCTCCGTCCACCTGCGGTTAACCTCTTTTGTGGTAACCGACCTGCTTTCCCATTCAGCCTGCTTATCGGCCATACTAACGGGTGGTCTTAACAACAGTACGGGGGTTCCAATAACCCCTGAGAAATCGGGCTTGAGCTCGATACCATATACCCAGCTCTCTTCAATTTCGTTGAACCATCCTTTTTCTTTTGCGTAATCAGCAACTTCACTTTGTACCGGATGTTTGTAACAACACCTGGAATAATATAAGTACGTTCTCCCATTCTCATCGAAGAACACATTTGCATCGATAACCGGATATCCCGGGTCGAAAAGGGGTTTATCCTGCAGGTCGGTAAATGGCCCTTCGGGTCTGTTGGAAACGGCTACGCCGATCCTGAAATTTTCGAGTTCGTTTGTTGGATTATATTTCCATTGTGCACTGTAAAACAGGTAATATTTGTTCTTCACCTGGTACACCTCGGGAGCCCAAAACGAATGTACTCCCCACGACTTCCCGGTGTTGCCAAAATACACTTGCCCGAGGGGTTTCCAGTTTACGAGGTCTGAAGATGAATAACAGGAAAACCCGTTTTTTGCGCCAGCTCCTGTGCCATACATGTAATAGCCGCTATCCGTGCTCAACACATATGGATCGCCGAACCTGACCGGTAAAGGATTAGCATACGTAACAGGGGTTCCTGCTTTCGCCGGGCTATCCTGCCCGGAAGCACTTAAGAGAGAAAAGCCGCTTAATACATAGGATAAAAACGGGAGATACTTCATGGCAATACATTATTCGTTCTGAAAGGTAAGTCAGCAGAACGGAATAGTACATATCTGATGATATCTGATAGTACCTCATCCCCGGGGGCTCACCGGCATATGCGTCCGGGGAAATTGGATTGGCTTCGATGATTGCCAAATAAAAACGAAATAACGGCCACTGTAATTATGCCACGTTGTTTAAGCAAGGTTCAGTACACCGGAACTTCTATCTCTGCAACTTTCCAAAAAAAAGGTGCGATAATCGCACCCTTTTTTATAATATATTATCTCCACCTCGGATCTCCCGTACTGGTCCGGCCGGGGAAAGTAAGGTCTAAAATCTTGAAGTTGCCATTGGAGGGGTCCTGCCATAACTCGGTAGATCTGCGGGTGTAAGCAATTACGTCCGGGATGGGTGAAGGCGAAGTTGCAATCAGCGTATAATCAGCAGTGCTGTAGTTGTTTGCTGCTTCAATTGCCCCCGATCCAATGCGGATGCCGCGTACGGCTGTTGCACCAGCATTGCTTTTGCCTACCCCGAAAATGCAATTGTTTATCTTTACTCCCGAGCTAACATTGTTGCCGTTATAATCTACAAGGTAACTGCCGCCCCTCGGAGCTTCGTTGATGGTGCAATTCTCCACCGTTACCGATGTGGAGTTCGACTTGCTTACAATGATCACCTCTGCTTTGTAAATGGTCGAATTCGTGATCGAAATGTTTTCCGCCTTACATGCCACATTATCCACGGTGATCACGCCATAGTTGGCAAGACTGTCGAGAATAGAATTGTTCACAACAACGTCGGTCACCGTAGTATTACCGCGCTGTAACCTGATCATACCCCGGAATATTTCCACATTACAATTATCGAAACTTATCCTGCCGACAGTGGCGTCATTCGTGGTATTGAAGATATAACGTGATCCATAATTGTCGCTCCTCATGGTCACATCCTTGAAGTCGATATAATCAATCACGCTTCCTGCAGCAAAGTTGAAATTGTTTGTGAAAAAGATCAATGCGGGATCGGGTACCTGCAGGTCCGAACCACTGGTAATGGTAACTGCCTTCGATAAGCTTATGCCCGAAGCAATGGTATAAGTTTCTCCCCTTTTCAATATAACGGTACTACCCGACGGAATGAGGGGTAACGTATCTGCCAAAACATTTGGGCGCCCTGTAATACTTCTCAGATCAACAATATTGCCCGAAAGCGGAGCCTTGGTGGTGTAGTTTTCCCAGCCACGCATTGTCGCATCACTGTATAGGTAGGCAATATAGCCGGTTGAAGGTAACAGCCCTGAAATTATCTTGTACTGGTTGGTAATATCAGCCGGCGTTAGTGTTACCTCGCGAACGAGTGAACTATCATCCGCTTTTAAAACCCGTATTCTTGTTACCGGCGCACCTTCAGTTACCCAGCTAACCCGAAGCGCCTCTTCGGTAACATCGCTTGCAGTGGGTGTATTTAAGATCGTGGGAAACTTAAGTGTTTTAATCTCTCCAAGGTTCGACCACCTGGAGCTAAATACACTATCCCCTGCATTCGCACGAACACGAACCTGGTACATCTGATCATACAAGAGGTCCCTGACGGTGTCAACTGCTACAGTTAGTTCTTTTGAAACATCGATTGTCCTGAAACTATCACGGCTGAGCTGTAAAGTAAAGGATGTGCTTCCTTTGATATTCTGCCAGGCCACGAATATGTTGTTAAGATCTGAACTTAGCTGGCCGGCAATAACCGGCCTGAACAGCCGACCAGGCTCAGCTATCTCGGTTTTTCGGCATGCAACAACCAGGATCGAGAAAACAACTACGGTGCTGCAAATATTCTTTAAACTCATACAGGAGATTTCTTATTGTTTTTGATATTAAAACCCGTAACCGTCATTTTTAAGTGAGCCGAGACTATTGGCGATTACCGAACTGTGAAGCGGCAAAATATACCTGACGGGTGTGTTGCCGGAAAGGTCCTGGTACCCACGATACTGCCGTAAAAGGTAATCCGCCGGACCATTCGTAGTAGTGTTGTACAAGCTACGCAACCAGTTTACCCTGCTGTAACCGTTGATGGGGTCGAGTACAGGAGGTGGGGAAACCTTTGAGTATTTCGATAGGAACTCGATCTCGCTGCCCACACGCCTGAAATAGAGGTAATCGGGCAAGTTCGAATACACGCCAACGCCGGCAACTGCATCTGCACCCATCTGCGTCATTGTTGTAATTGCTTCTGCTACTTTTTTGCCGTATAGGTTCCAGCGGGCGAGGTCATATTTACGCAGGAATTCACCCCCGAACTCCCATGCACGTTCGTTTACGATGGCCTCAAAGAACTGGTCTTTTCCGGCTGCCGACGCACTAACATAATCATCAACTTTCGACGCCCACAACGATGTAGGGAATGCACGCTGTCTTACTTTCTTCAACGCCTCTTGTGCAACGCCATTTGGCCCGGAAATTTCATTTTCCGACTCGGCAAGCATAAGCAGTACATCAGTATATCGCATTAAAGGCCAGTTAACCCCGGTTCCTTTTGACGTAGAAGGACCAAGGTTACCCGTACGCTCCAGGCGGTTCCATTTACCAATGGAGATAGAGGTTACAGCAACCAGTTGCTGTAACTTCTATCTCCATGGGTAAATGGAACCGACTGGAGCGTACGGGTAACCTTGGTCCTTCTACGTCAAAAGG